>JAYVQZ010000355.1:0-5531 GCA_043776735.1 Deltaproteobacteria bacterium
GGCATCAACAGAGCTAACCGCCGCCGCGCCATCAGCGAAGACTGGCGTGACAAAAGCTGTCACCGCTACAAATGCAACCACCAACAATCTAACAACCATGTACGATCCTCCCAATTCCTGTAAACGAGCTATCGTCATATGTTTCTTTGAGTCTGGAATCAAGCGTCAATTTCACGCGCTGCGTTTTTATTTGCCAATAATTGGCCCTTAACAAATGATCTCAACCCCTCAACTTTAAAGGGGCTTTTTTATATAACGCTACGGGTCAAATTTATGGTATAGTCCGCCCCATCTAAGCACGACAAAGGGGGGATGATGTTTCGCGGGCTCTGCTTTTACCTATCGCTGTACCTCTGTTTTCCGCCGCAAATTTGGGCCTTTGCCGCTGATCACCAGCCGGTGGCTGTGCCCAGAGCCGTAGTCAAAGTTGACCAAAGAAAAGAGCTCCGGGACGCTTTTTATCTGGCCAGTTGGAAGCTAGCCTATCTGGTTAAAGGGAAGATTCCCTTTTTAATCAAAACCCATTCGGCCGAGTATTATTCCCACTTAGAACCTTTTCAAAATTGTCCCAGCCCGTTTGCTAAAGAGCCCAGTACCACTTCAATGGTGGACGATACTATTTTGCTTCCCTTACAGGCCATTTTTTCCAAATTCATGCTCGAACACGTGGCAGACCTTTCGGAAAAGGGCCAAGAGGCAGAAAGCCAAGCTCTGGAATCGCTTCCACTTTTTGTTTCACCAGAGAATAAAGCCCAGTGCGTTCCCTCAGTTTGGCGTCCAGAGAAAAAACTGGTCGATCTTGAGGTTCAGGGGGCAAAAGGGTACCTGGCTCAAATTCAGGAAGAGGCCCGCGTCTATCACTCGCCTTTTGCTGAAGTCCTTTCGGCCTTCACCGGCGCAAAAATGACTTCAATGGAGCTAAGGGCGTGGACAGGGTGGTTCATGGGGCTACGCAATTTTAGAACCCTCCTGGGCCGCTACTTTGCTGCTCGGGACGGAGGCCAGGAGGTCACACCTGCAGCCAGACTCTCGGTCAAGCCAGCCGTTGGCCAAAAGTTTAATGAAGTCTTTCAATCAGAAACCATGACGCTCCTTAAAGGAGTTCGGCGGGTGGATGCCTCAACGGCCAGTGAACTGGCATCGTTGCCCCACTTTACGGCTTGCGATGATAAAAAAACCTTGTGGTGCTTAAATGACGTTAAAGAAAACAATGCGAGCCCGGTAGATGACGACATCCTTTTAGGCATGCATGCACCCGAGAATCGCTCTCTCGGCCTTGAGCTAAATGGCCTGCGCAAACTGGGAATCAAAGCGTGGATGGCTCAGCTGGGACTCGTGAACTCCATATTGCGAAAAGAGTCAGTTCCCCTAGAGGGTGCCTGCCGAGCAGCACCCGATTTGAATGAGTTAAACAGTTTCTACGATCGCCTCACCAAGGTGGACCAAAAGCTTATTTGGTCTGGAAGGTTTTCCGAAGCTGTCGAAAAACTCGAATCCGCTTACCGTCAGGGAACTGCAGAAACTCCGGTACCCACGAATGCCAAGTTTTATGAATTAGCGCAAGGGATCGCATCTGGTTGGCTCACAGCCTACTTCAAGAGAAACACTTTTGTAGCGGTCACCGTTAAACCGGCTACTCAGACCATGAAAGCCGCTGATAACACTCGAGCGATCGTAGCCCCCCCCGGGGGCGTCGCCCCTGCTGAGGCAGCCAAGCCACCCGCAGAAGTCCCTGTCGTCAATCTCGTCGAGGAACGCAAAAAGGCACTCTTTGATGAGCTTAATGCCGTCTCTTTTCACGACCGATTAGCCGAAGCTCCAGGGCGTGGCAGTTCTGATTTTGCTCTATTGATTGGGGAGAAACTGCGGCTGTGGGCAGAGCTGGTGCAAGAAGAGGTGTCTTTAATTCCCCAAGCCGACCGACAAAAAGCGGTCACCGGCCTTTTAGAAGGGCTCATCGCCGACGTGTTTACCGAAGCGCTTGAGGCCTACGGCCAGGGCTTTGCTTTTCAAAGTTCGCTGGATCTCAATAGTATGGGCGAACTTTGGGGCTCTGATTACCGGACCAAATGGCAGTTCGCCTTAAAATCAGAACTACTGGCACCAACGGTCCATGAAGTGGCCGAGAAGGTAAGCGCTCAGCTATTTGAGCGCCTCTCAGATTCTAAAATAGAAGAAGGCCAAAAATACGCAGACGACATGCTCACTCACTACGTCCGGACGGTTACCCCACGGGTGAAAGAGGCGGCTCAGGCAGAAGACACAGTCCGGTATCTAGAAGCTCTACGGGACTGGAAAGACGGGCCTTACAATCTGGTTCCTGGGCCCTGGAACTACCATTGGGAACTCTCCAAAAAAGCGTGTGTTGGTAGCTCACCCGCCTTCTTTTTCGTCGATGATGGCCAAGGTCATGGCTATGGATACACCTTGCCTCCTCCGGATGCGATGACGGCTGAGGGTTACCTTCATGTCACCCCGGCTCTGCGAATGGTTTCCCTAAAACAGCGTGATGCTTTGATTACCCGGTTACGGGAGCGTGGTTATACCGACGAAATGGTTCGTCGCATGTTCACTACTAAAGGCGCCCGAAATACCGGCGTCCTTGCCGATCTAGTCTTAAGAAAGTTTGGAGAGGCGCTCGATGCAAAACCGGCCAATGATCGGGGAGCTTCCGCCGCCGAACGCACCGCAAGCCTGGAGCCCTTAAGAAAATGGCTAAAGCAAGCCTCGGCTCGCGGATACTACGACACCGAGTCTCAGCGGTACGCCTATTTCCTTTTCAAACGCCACCTGCGTCGGATTTTCGATGCCCAAGGAGTCACGGACGGCGCCTTAACTGAGGAACTCGATCGTCTTTTTGAAAACAACATCTATCTCAAGAAGCCTGACGCGACCGCCTTAAGAGAAATGGTAAAACGCTGGGGCGATCTCTCCGTCGCCAGCACCGATTCCCTAGTCGCCACTCGCGCCGAGTTGGAAAGTGGGCAAAAAGCTCTTCAAGATGCAGATGCCTTTGAAGGGCTCGCTGCATGGAAGAAAGGAATCGCCGATCCCAAGTCGCCCCTAAATGTTGCCCTAGAATCCACAAAAGCCATCTTCCTTGATACCAAAAAGGCAAAAGAACTTTTCACTGCACGTTTTCAGGGCGCCACGGAGAGTTACCTGCTCGACTTCTTAAACACCTTCGATAAATCGGGGTCCCGGTACGACACAAAGGGGATCGCTGATCCGCTTAAGGCCACGCTCGTCCAGACGCTTGAAACCGGGCTGGTGGAAAAAGCCTGGGCTCCCCTAATGCTCGATCCCAATCAGAAAGCCAAAGCCGTCGGGCAAATCAGAGAGTTGTTTCTAGCCGCCTCTACCGCCTCACACGATAAGGGGTTGCGCAATGCCGCCATCGTAATGGAACTGAGCAATTCGATCCTGGCTCGGGCAGAGGAGTGGTTCCCCCATTGGGAGAACGATCTTCAAATCCAAATCGCCAAAATTTCAATAACAGTCAAAGAGCCCGATCCCAAAGAAGAGGAATACAAAAGGGTAAGTCAGATTTTTGGCGCCGAGATTTTCTCGCTCTTGCAATTTAAACCGGTGGCTCTAAGGGAGCGCCTTTTTCAAGCCGAGCTTGCCGGAATCTTATTGCCGAGCTTTTCGGAATTTCGTCAGGCGATCACCTCCCGCTTGGAGATCGTGCTTGCCGCAAAGGCAAATCCAGAAAACGAGCTAAGCCAAACGGAATCTCGAAGAAGAGACCTTAACGATCGCCGCATTCAAATATTGGAAAAGGCGGGAACTGACCCCGCCGCTCAGAAGAAAGCTCTGGAAACCACCGAGGGCAAAGATCTTGAAAAGGAGCTCTCCTGGCTCGATCAACGCCGGGCGCAGGCCGTTGCCAACCAGAAGGCTCGCCTCGAACTGCGGCGTTTGGTTCGTAACTATTTGCCTGATCTTCAAGAAGCCAAAAATTACTTAAATGGAGACACGTCCGCAAAAAACCTTGAGTCGCTTTGGGCGAGCTACGTTTCCGATCAGTTTTACAACTCTCATTTAGACGCTCTGGGGAAAGAGTCCCCTCTGTCTGCAGGAGAGATTATCGACGATCTTAATATCGTCGTCGAAGGGGCGGAGAGAAAACTTACCTTCCAAAACCAAACGGCCAAGCAGTATCTAAAACAGATTGGCAACTATCTCGAGTCAGCAAGCTTGGAAAAAAATCGACCTGCATTCGCCAGGGCGTTTGAACAGACATTAGTTAAAGAAGCTTCTGGCGCCTTGGCCCGGTCAGGTCGGTTTTCCTTCTTTGGTGACTGGAATAACTCCAGCGCTCAGTCCTTCCGTACGCTGGTCCAGTCGATACAAGATCGCGTAGGCGTGACCCTTACGCCGGCTCAAGCCATCGCCTGGGAAACCGTAGTGGCTGCCTCGGTTAAGTTTCCTGAAAACTTCCGAACTGCTTTATTGTCGAAACTGCCCAAGGGCGATGCCTATGTAACCGCAATGAAAGCCGCGGTTTACGGGCTAGCAACCGCCGCTGAGAAAGCGGAACTTACCCGAGACGAACAGAAGCGTTACTGGGCAGTCGTCGAAGAGCTCACTTTTCTCTCGCTCTCTCCCTCTTCGGAATTGGCCCCTGTGGAGGCGGCCTCTGGAGAGCTAGTCACTTTGGCCGGCATTCCTTCAATGGAAATCCCACTGGAACCGGTGGCAACGACAGTGGCAAAACCGATTCATCCCCTTTTGGTAACCTCCTCACTATTACGAGCCGCTCAGGAAGAATCATTAGGTGCCGGGTGGGGCGATATTTTTGCCAAAGCGAAAGGCCAAAATCTAGCGGCCACGAGCGCTCGGAAAGATTGGGTCATGGGCTTAAACCGCACCGAACGTTTCGCTGCCTATCTAGAATGGCAAACGTTTCTCAATAAGGCCGTACGCAAGGAATTGCCTAATCTTCCCTTGGTTGCTCGCGAGGAGAAGGTCCTAGAATTTGTCGACTGGAGCCAGACCATCGCTTCTCACCTGGTGCTGTGGGAAAAAATCCAAAAAGAGAGTCGCGAACAGGGGGCAATTTTTACTAAAGATCCCCGATTTGCTGATCTTTCTCGAGCCATCTTTCGTCTGTTTGTGGCCTATCTTCCGTACCGCATAAGTAACGGCGTGCTTGTTTTTAGCGCAAAGCCGGGTAGCGAAGAGCCTACGCTAGAGGCCTACGATGCGCTTTCTCCAGAGAAGCAAAAAGATCTCGTCGACGGTGTAGATTCCCGAGTTCAGTCGGAAGGCACTCGCTCCATTCAAACCGCGTTGATAAAAACGGGCGCCTTGATGGATGAAGCTAAGTCATTAGGCCTGTCTGCGGAGGGCGTTCAAATTCTCGCTCCAGAGAAGCCGTTTGAAACCCTGTTCCTCGCTGGAGAACACGCACCTGGCACGACTCGAATGATAGCTCCGGATGAGCAAGTACTAAGGTTATTGGCAAAAGACGGGGTGGAAAGCGCGTCTGCTATTCATGAGGTGTGGAGCAGCTTCGTGGCGGCACG
>JAYVQZ010000356.1:0-5501 GCA_043776735.1 Deltaproteobacteria bacterium
CCTCCAACCTCTCATGGATGGGTGGGTGAGCGGCATCTAAAATCGTTGAAATAGTTCCCTTGGCAAAGGCTACTTGTGGCGCAGCTTGGCTAACTTGAGCCAGGAGGAAGAGGGTATACAGCAGCTTCATCGCCAAAAACGCTATATGGGAGCGGGTTTCGGGTCAAAGCCTATTCGTGACGCGTGGGGGAATCCTTAGGTGAGGTCGCCAGACTGACCCAGTTTTTCGCATTCCACTTATTGTCATTCTGGTGGATGCGTCGGTACCAGTAATAATTGCGTAGCACTGAGGCCACATACTCACGGGTTTCTCGGTAGGGAATTAGGTCAATGAAGAGTATGGGGTCGGTTACTGGGTAGCGCTGTGTCCAGGCCAACACTTTTCCCGGACCGGCATTGTAACCTGCAAGCGCCAGGTGTATCTGGCCGTTCGATTTTTCGATCAAGCCGGATAGGTACTTTGCTCCAATTTCAACATTCACTTCAGGGTCCAATAGATTTACTTCTCCGGCAATCCGACGCGCGGTTTCCGGCATCAGCTGCAATAAGCCTCTTGCTTTCGCCCCAGACACTGCAGTGATTCGAAAGGCACTCTCTCTTCTGGCAACCGCAATAAGTAAGTAGGGGTCAATGACACCGGACTGTTTTTGAAACACCGGGAAGTAAACTTTTGGAAAATATTGTTCAAGAGTCTCACGGGAAACCAAGGCTGGATTGCTATAGAGGACTTCAGAGAGAATGGAGATCTTTCCATGATGATCGCCGTGCCCCTCCTTCAATTCGGCCAAGTAAACCATGACTTCGGGCTCTACTCCGTTAGAGGCTTTTAACGCCAGCTCAAGGACTTTGGCGCTAGCACCGGTAAAACCAAATCGATTGAGCCATTCCTGCGCCTCTAAGAGATGATTGAGCGAAGGCGCATGCTGGGATCTGGTAAAGACGGGGGAAATGTCCCTGTCGAGTATGGAGCCCGGGTCTTTTCCGGTCGAGGTGAGGGCGACCAATGTATGAAACGAAAATGGATAACGCGCCTGAAGTTTATTTAACGTGATTTGTGCTTCTTTGGTTTGTTTTAGCTGTGTCTGTATTCGATAAAGCCAGTAAAGTGGGCGGGAGATGAAAGCCTCTTTAATGTTGGCAGAGCGAGCGAAGATTTGAGCCGCCCGCTTAAGGTTTCCTTTGGCGTAGAAAAAAAGACCAGCCCGAGTCAAAAGACTTTCTCTATCGCTGGGACTCTGGCTCAGGCAGTCCCCACCTTTGTAGTAGAGTTCGCCTATTTCTTCGAGCCCAACGCCTTCGCTAATCTGGTCTTCCAGAGTGGCAGCAAGGGCGATGGCAATATTGTTGGGGCAGTGGGGCTCCTTTTTTGCCATTTTCCTTAGGATCTCAACGTCTGAAGGGCGCGTTCCCCACATCCCTCGAATCAACGGGCTTAGGGAACCGTAACGAAGCTCCAGCCAATTGGTGAGTTTTCTTCGGTGAAAACGGGCGCGTGTAGTTCCTTTTTGTCCAAGGATGTTTGTGGTGGGCTTAATCAGCCGGATATTTTCGTCGAGTTCCTCATGATTGAGGACGATGTAGCAGAAAGGATTCTCGCTTTGGTCGACGTGGCAGCTTCGTTCCATTTCGCTGGTTTCATCTGCACTGAGCAGATGAGAAATCCATTTATCGAATTCCTTTGCCTGCTCTAAGCGGCGTGCATTCAGTCTATCGGCATCTTCACGGTTCTGTTGATTTTTTACTATTTCTGAAGCGATGGTAGGGTCCGATTCTTTAGAACCCGCTTCTAAGTCAGCGGCATGTGCGGGCCGCAGTTGGCAAAGCGATGCCCACAGTAAAAGAAGGACAGCTGTCTTAAAAAACGTATGTTTAAATAGTTCAGGAAACAACGCCGCACCTTACTTAGCTAACGATTAGATTTTGCCTATCTCTTTATTATACTTCGGATTTTACGGTCAGATTGTGGAGGTCGCTTCATAATCTTGAGCCAATCGCGCAGAGCGAATAAGCTCTATAGTTTCAAACAGGTAGCCTAGTCTGCGCAAAAGCCTTCGGCGGTGCTTGGGGGCGTGTTATTGAAATTAGGGGGATTTCGATGGGTTTGCGGCGGCTGATTTGGGTTCGTTTGTCGCAGTGAGTTTTTCATTGATCGTCAGCTCTTTTTGGCTCAATTCAGAAATCATGGCCTCATACCTGGCTTTTCGTTCAGACCAGGACGTTTTCTCCGCATCCAAAGGGGCAAACCGGGAACGTATCTCTACCAGTTGTTTTTGAACCTCAGCATCGAGCTTGGACGCCTTAAAAAGAAAGGCTTGTCGGGCCTTGCCCTTTTCTTTAGTTGTCGCGGTCTGAATCTGATCAGCAATATCCGACTTCAACTGCACATGGTCATTTTCCAACCTCTTCAAGGTTTCTACTTCTGCTTCAATCGTCTCTAAATTTTTCTCGGAAGTCTTTAAATTCGCTTTTCCGTTGAGCAAGCTCTCTTGGACCTCTTTAAGTTGCGAAGTTAGTTCACCAAGCAGGTTTTTATTAGCAGGGGGAGATTGAGCGGGAACCTGTTGAGATGGATTTGAAAAAGCGACTATTGCCATCAAGGCGTTGCCTAAAAAAATCCGGTAGATTGAGCGTCTCTCCATAGTATTAATTCTACCATGTCAGCATCTCGAAGCTTAGTGTCCTAAGTCTTAGGGTTTCGGAACTAAAAGAGAGATGACTTCGCGTGCATTCCAGTTTTGCGGGCCAATCCATTTATGGCGAATGCTACCATCGGGACGCACCCAATAGCTTTCGGGGAACCGTGTGGTTCCCAGCGTCTTTGCACTGCTCGCCTCTATATCAAGGAGAATGGGAAATGTGGTTTCGCCACCCAGAGTTTTTAGGAATTTTGAAACGTCTTCGGCGCGTTCATCTACAGAAATGGTAATTAGCGTCGGGTGCGGAATCTTCGTTGCTTCGAATTGCCGATGCAGCAGCTCAATAGAGGGGAGTTCCTCAATGCATGGCGGGCACCAGGTTGCCCAGAAATGTATCACGTACCCCATTGGATTTGGCGGAAGGTCAGCAAGGCTTAAACTACCGCCTTTTCGGTCTTTCCACCTTAGAACGTCCATCTTTTGAGGCATGGGGAACCGGTCAGCTCTGACATCGGGCCAACCGGCAAAGTCCATCTTAAAACGCACCCGCTCAAAGGCCTTTGGGCCATAGAACAGTACGCCAAAAAAAACAACGATAAGGCTAAAACCAAGAAATGTGGCTTTAGTCTGAGCCAATTAATTAAGCTTTCTCTTTTGCCTTTTTCTCGGGCTTTACATCGCTCTTGTCGGCGGCGGCCTTAGCAGGCTTCTTGGATTTCGAAAACATGGCTTTGTCTTCAGTTCCGGAGAGTTTGGTCTCTTTTTTCAGCTTTTCAGCCGAATCGGCTTTTTTGCCTTTTGGCCCTTTTTTCTTGTCATCTTCAGGAGCCGGAATGTAGCGCATCAATACCATTTCGGTATTATCGCCAGCACGTCGTTCTGCAATATGAAAGATCTGGGTGTAACCCCCGGGACGAGCTTTGAATCGTGGAGCCAACGTCTCGTATACCTTTGCAATAGCGGTACGGACTCGGTTCTCGCCTGTTTCGTAGGTCTGAGTGGAACCCAATAGCTTCATCATGTGACGGCGGCCATGGATGTCCCCACGCTTGGCCAAGGTCACCATGCGGTCAGCGTACCAGCGAAGCTCTTTAGCTCGAGCCTTGGTCGTCTTAATGGCCTCCTCTTCAATGAGGGCCAAAGTTAAGCTGCGCAACAATGCGATGCGATGTGAGGAGTCAACTCCGAGTTTTCGTCCAATTTGTAAATGCCGCATACTTCCCGATCCAATCTCAGTTCAAAGTGTCTGTTCCGTCTTTTTTCTTCTTATTGGCAAAATAAGCTTCTGGATCGAAAGCTTCGATCTTTAGCCCAAAGCCAAGGCCCATCTCGGTGAGGATCTCTTTGATCTCGTTTAGAGACTTACGGCCAAAATTCTTCGTTTTAAGCATCTCGGCCTCAGTCTTTTGGACCAACTCACCGATGTATTTAATTCCAGCATTCTGCAAGCAGTTTGCAGAGCGAACAGAGAGCTCCAACTCGTCTACCGTGCGATATAGATTATCGTTAATCTTTTCTTGCTCAATAACGGGTTCGACAATTTCTGGTTCTAGGCTCTCATCAAAATTGATGAAGATGCTCAACTGATCTTTGAGGATCTTTGAACTGTAAGCTACTGCGTCTTCGGGACGAACCGAACCGTCGGTCCATACTTCAAGCTCTAGCTTATCGTAGTCGGTACGTTGACCAACACGTGCATGCGACACTGTGTAGTTCACTTTACGGATAGGCGAATAGAAGGCGTCTACTGGAATCACTCCTGCCGGAAGGTCTTCACGTTTTACGCTTTCTGTGGGAACAAAACCTTTGCCGTACTCTAGGCGGAGCTCTGCGCGGAATTTAGCATCTTTTCCCAATGTGCAAATATGCTGAGAGGGGTTCAGAATTTCTACGGAATCATCCGTCTCGATATCAGCCGCTGTAATCGCGCCGGCTCCCGATTTTTCGACGGTAACCGTTTTGGGGCCTTCGACGTACATCTTAAATCGAACTTCTTTAAGATTTAAAATGATGTCTGCAACATCCTCTACGATGTCTTGAATCGCGGAGAACTCATGCAACACGCCATCAATGCGGACGGCTGTAACAGAGACTCCCTGAATAGAGGAAAGGAGGATACGACGTAGACTGTTTCCAATGGTCGTACCAAAGCCTCTCTCCAACGGTTTCGCGACAAATTTGCCGTAAACGTCGGTAAGTGAATCGCGTTCAACTTCGATTCCCTTCGGCTTAATTAAGGCGCGCCAATTTTTCGGGGCTAACGTAACGTCCATTATTCTCTCCTGAATAATTAATTATCGAGAGTAAAGCTCAACAACCAAGTTCTCTTCGACCGGTAAGGTGACATGATGCCGTTCAGGCAAGAATTTTACTTTGCCTTTAAATTCGCCGGCATGCAGTTCCAACCAATCCGGAATCTCACGCTTTTTCACATTTTCCATTGCCCGAAGAATAGGCGTGGCCTTCTGGCTCTTCGGTTTCACCGTGATTTCGTCGTTCTGACGCACAATGGTGTTGGGCACATTGACCTTTTTACCATTTAAAAGAAAGTGTGCGTGCATTACAAGCTGACGACCTTCTTTTCGGCTATCAGCAAATCCCATGCGATAGACAACGTTGTCTAGTCTTGACTCAAGGCGTTGTAATAGGTTCAAACCCGTCGCGCCTTTTTTCCGATCAGCGGCGTCAAAATAAAATTGGAACTGTTTTTCCAACATGCCATAAATGCGTTTGATCTTCTGCTTCTCACGAAGCTGAAGGCCGTAATCCGAAACTTTGGTCCGACGCTGTCCATGCTGACCCGGCGGATAGGAACGTCGTTCGAACGCGCATTTATCAGTAAAACAACGGTCGCCTTTCAAGAAA
>JAYVQZ010000357.1:0-5498 GCA_043776735.1 Deltaproteobacteria bacterium
GAAGGGGGAAAGCGATTTTGCCGATACCGTTTTGGCACTTCGTCCTTTTGGCCATGGCTTTGAGGAGCCCTGCTGTAGAATGAAGGGGCGAATAGAAAAAGTGCAGTACCTAAAAGATAAAGCGACAGGTATCGACAAACACACTGCCTTTACTGTGGATACTGGACTCAACACGCCATTAAGAGTTCTTTTTTTTGGAGAGGTGTTGCCGCAAACACTGGCTAAGCAAGACGTCGATCTCCTGTTCCGAATTCAGAAAAAGATGTTCCGTGGCGTTCCGCAGGTCTCCTATTTGGGCGTCGATTACTCGGTCTGTTAGCGACGGCGAATTCGCTGGGGAGATTCGCGTTTTACTTCCGTTTTAAAGAGCTCATTAATCAGCTCCTTATACTCACTCCCAACACGCGACCAGGCAAACTCCTCTTTGTGCAGGAAGGGAATGGACTGGCAGGGAAGGGAGAGGATCTTCATAGCAATCTCGTCAGCAATAGCTCTGTCTTTCGCGTTTTCTTGCGATGAGAATAGATGGAAAGGAAGAACTAGTGTTCCCTTATCTTTTTTTAGGGACTGGTAAGCAGGCAATGATTTGTCGATTACCACCGTTGTGTCTCTCAGACGAGCTTCAATGGCTGGCAAACCAAAACCCTCGTAGGTAGAGGGGATGAGAACGGCGTGGGCCCGATGGTACCACTGGCCGATTTCAAGGTTACTGACCTCTCCTGTCGTCGAAATACGGTCAGCTAATTTGTGTTTGGCGATGAAAGCCTTTTGTCCTGCCGAGAAATCGTTGCCCACTTGGACAAGGAAAAAGTTTTTTGGTAGACGGATCAATAGCCGCAGAAGTTTTTCTATCCCCTTGCGAGGCCCAGTGCCGCCGACATGGACCAAACAACCAGGAATGCGTTCGATATAGAGCGGGACAAACGTAGGGTCCGGGCGGGCTCCGGGGATAATGACGCGATCAATTGCAATCCCCAATTTTAATGCCTCTTGTTTGGTAAATTCTGAAATCGTTACCCGATAGGTGGCACTTCGGATTCCTTTTAAAATTCGGCGTCGCGCCACAAGATTTTTCCAATTCCGGGTGTGCCAGAAATGAAAGTCATTAATGACAACGGCAGTTTTTTGATAACGCCCACTGGCTCCTACCAAACAATCCGCGTAGGAGTGATCGAGCAACAAAAGCGCATCCGCCTTGGGAAGCCGCAATGGATAACTAAGGCGACGATCCCAAAGTCTAGGCGTGCGCCCGAGCGAGGGGCCAAAGAAAAGAGGGCGCCACCGGCCAGAGACATGCGATTCCAATTCAGAGAATAGATTGAGCGCGATATTGCGCATGGAGTGCCAGCGATCCTCGGGAAATCCAGAGGCCACGACCACAGAATTAAGCGTCTCGTGAGTTTCGCTGTTTCCGCTTTGAGCCAGAAGAACACCGTAAGTTCGGACGATCTCATTCACCCAGAGAGTCACTTCAAAATGTTCGGTAACGCGAGCCAGTGCCGCCTTTGCCAGTCGCTTGCGTAAGGCCTCTTCGTTTCCCAACCGTTCTATGGCATCGGCAAGGGAGACCGCATCGTTGTTGATGAAATGCAACCCCTCTTGCTCGTGACGTGCGATCTCTACAGCGCCGCCTTGGTTGGACAGTATTACGCCCTTTGCCCGGGCCATCGCCTCTACAAGAGTGCGCCCAAAGGGCTCCGGTTGGGTGCTAGCATTTACCACGATATCTAGCCGGGCATAAAGCTTGTCGAGATTGGACTCAAAGGGCAAAAGCTCGATCTCATCCTGCACACCAAGGGAACGAATCTCTTCTTGTAGCGAAGCCTCGTCCCATTGCGAGCCGCTGGCGCGGTAGATCGCACTTCCGACTACGCAAAATCGAAAACGAGAGGTGCCTTTTCTCTCTTTTAGTAACGCAATGGCTTCAAAAAAAAGTTGGTGTCCTTTCCAACGCGCAAACGTGGCCACTAGTCCCACATTGATTTTGTGATCTTTCAACGACCTTTGGATTTTAGCGGGAATCTCAACGCCGTTATGAATTCTTCGCAGCGGACAGGCAAGCGTAGTCTGCGCCTTTTCCAATGTGGCATCCGAGTTAGCAATGGCCAGAGTCACCCTTCGGGAAAAGAAACGGAGTGCTGGGCGGGTCAGGCGGCGAGCCTCTAAAAAATCATGGATGTGCCAAACGATCGGCACGTGAACTCGCAACAGCCCAAGCAATAGGTGGGTCTTAATTCCATGGGAGTGAATGAGATCGGGGGCAATCTCTTTTATTTTGCTCCTGAGTCCTAAGAGCCAAGCGCTCAAAACGAGAAGCTGCCAGGGAAATTGCGCCCAGCTCTTGAGATGGCTTGAGTCCTGACTCTCACCCAGGCGTCCCCAAAACGGGGGAAGTGGCAAAACGGTAGTCTCGATATTGTTGGCGCGAAGCGTTGCGGAAAGGGTGCCTTCACTCAGTAGGAGTGCGTGCGGAGTAATGTCAAAGGGAGGCCGGTTTTTTAGTCCCACGGCTAAGTCTCGCAAACAACGCTCTGCGCCACCAAGTTCCGCTTCGGGATTGATTAGGAGGATTTTCATGAGGGGTGAATCGTTAAGGTATCTCCATATTTTACCGATACTTTAAGAGAATCACCCGATCTTATGACTGAACGACTTTCACAAAATATTTGGCTTAGGCCAGCCCTAATTCTTGCTGGGAGCCTGTGTGTCGCCCAAGCCATGATCCAAGCCTCATCGGTTGCTTTTGTCATCGTTGGAATTCTTGTCGCCGTAGCGGGCTTGGCTTTCCTGTTGTTACCCCCGGGAGGGCTTTTCCCCCTCTATTTTTTGTATCTGATCCTGGAAGGCGCGATAAAAATTCTTTCTAATTACAACCCGATCTTGCATGTCGGTAGCGATCTCTTTTTGCTCGCGATTTTCTGGAGGCTTTACCAAAGGCAGAAAAACGATCCTAATATTGCTAAGCTAAATGACAAGCATCTCGGGGACTTAAAAATTCTCCTAGTGGCATTTGCCATCTATTGGACCTGGGTTGCCATTCAATTTATCAATCCCGTTTCCCTTGGGATACTGCCTTCTCTGGCAGGATTAAAACTCCATTTGCTTCCGTACCTTTGTTTTTTTATTGTTTGCTTCTATCTTGAGGAAAAAGAGGTCCGGCGGTTGGCTCCTTGGATATTGGGGCTGGTCACCTGTGAAGCAGCCTTTGCCCTATTCGACTGGACCCAAGGAGTGGCATTTTTAGGGCGAATGAGTTCTCGGTACGTATTTACGTACTACAATTTTTTGCCTGGGCTTCCGTATCGGCCTTTTGGAACTACCTCGTTGCCAGGAGCCCCCTCGGTATGGATGGCGCACGGAACAGTGGCGTTTTTCTTGGTTTGGTATTTTCAGAAAGAAAAAGAAAAGCAATCTTCAAAAAAATACAACCAATTGGCAGAACGTTGGTGGTGGGCTGTAGCCTTTATCCCGCTTGCGTTGATGACACTCATCATCTGTCAGGTGCGGTCCGTCTTTATGCGAACGGCATTATTGATGCTAGTGGGTATCGCTCTGCAAGGACGTCGGCATCTTATCTCTGTGGTTTTTGCAGTTGGCGCGTTTGTTTTGTGGAATCAAACACTGGCCCCTACCAGGCAATTGCCGAATGGCGTACGCCAGGTCACTGTGGCGCAGCGTTTTGAAGGCGCACTATTGAGGTTGAAGACCTTACGGTCGGCCGAAACCTTTAAGAAAGCGCGCGGTGGTTTCTGGGCCGTTGAGGAAATGGGCCGTCGTGGTTCGGTTACCATGGCGGGAATTGGACTGTCGAGAATTTCTGCTGCTTCGGCTCTATGGGTGGACCGTATTAAAGCAGACCCTCTTTTTGGAGAAAAATGGATTTTTGCCGACAATCTCTTTCTCGCCCTATTCACTGAGATTGGACTAGGCGGGCTGATTGCGCATCTTGGTCTTATGTTTACGGTCATTTTCTTGCTGATGCGAAAACGAAGTCTACCCGCAAAGCTTATCGCTTTTTACGCTCTGTTGATTCTTCTGGGATCCTACGCTTCAGAGGGAATTTTGTATCAGCCAGAAGCCTCCTTGTTCTGGACCTATGTGGGAATGGGTATTCGACTGGGGAATACGGCATGATTTTCTTTTCCATTCAACGCCTCGTCATTCTCTTTCGTGTTCATTGGCGTCTTGTATTGATGTGCGCCTGTGCTAGCTCCTTTTTTGCCTTTTTCTTTGGAGCAGTAACTCCCTATCTCTTTAAATCCGAAGCCCTCTTAATGGTTCCCATGCCAAAAGGGTTTGATCAGGCGGCACTTCAGGACAATACGGACGTGCTTCGTATTGCGAACCTATTTCGATCACCAAAGGTTCTCATGCCCGTGGTGCAAAAACAGATTCAGAAATTTGGATCACGCGCCAATCTCTTGGTCCCCTCATCTTGGTCATGGCTGGACTTCTCACAACGCTTCCGTATTTTCAAAAGCAAGCTCTTTGACGCCCCAGGTTTGCCTCAAGACGCTCCAGCCATGGAGAACAATTCTGGCTCGGCATTTTCCAGCCTTATTGCCAGAGAGGTCATTGCTGAGCCTGATGCCGCAATGCGAACGATTCACATTGAGTATAGTGCCGCTGATCCAGAGATGGCGCAGTCTACGTGTGAACTTTTAGTTAGCGAATTTATTTCGGTAGTGGCGGAGATGGAGCAACAGGAGTTACAGCGCCAGGAGAAGTATCTTCTTGGGGCAATTGAACAGCAGCTAAATACGATCCATGGATCTGAAATCAATATGCGCGAAATTGTGGAAAAACACCCTGAATTGAGCGCGGGGAGTGGCGAACAGCGGGGTGCCACAGCGTTAGCTCAACGCTTTTTGGAAAAGCAGGAGATTCTTAAAAAGTTAGAGGGCGAGTTTGTTGCCAATCGTAGATTCCTAGAATCCATCCAGGGTGATTTGTCCTCAATTTCTCAAGGGCGGCAGTTGGCCACCAAACTCAACGGAGAGTTATCCAATAAAGTGGCTGAAGAGATTGGTGACTTAGAATTTCGAAAAATGCAATACACGCAGGTTTCTGGTTACGACGAAAGCCATCCGGAAATTCAGAGGATAGTGGCGCGAATCGCAACTTTAAAAAGTGTTCTTTCTCAATCAAATGAGTCGCCGTCAGGGAATACCAACTATAAAAGCCTATATAAAAAGAAAAATGAATTGAATGAGCGCAACAAAGCACTGACTGCTGAAAAAGCGACCGTTCATGAGGAACTGGAAAAAGAGCAGTTGAAATTCAAAGAGCTGGTGAAGAAAAATTTTGATCTCGACTCGCTGATGAGAAACCTAAATGTAAATGTGAGCATCACCGGTGAACTCTACCGTGAACTTCAAAAGGCCAGATTGAATATGGCCGGCGCGCAAGGGAAGGTAAGTGTTTTGACCACTCCTACTCTCTCGGTACACGCCAGCAATCTTTCCGTTCGCAAAAGAGCGCTCTTTGGTTTCGTCGTT
>JAYVQZ010000358.1:0-5496 GCA_043776735.1 Deltaproteobacteria bacterium
TCATACGACTGGCCCACCGCACAGTAAAACGCCCCCACCAGAGGGAAATGGACATGCTGATGTCGACCGGGGAAAGAATCTCAATGGCCCTACTCGCCATGGCCCTTTATGAAGAAGGGGTTCCCGCAATTTCATTCACTGGATCCCAATCGGGAATCATCACAACCGCCGACCATACCAACGCCCGAATTAAGGCAATCAAACCCTTTCGAGCGCAAGAAGCATTGGACCAAGGGAAAGTGGTTATCATCGCAGGCTTCCAAGGGGTGAGCGAAAATAAGGAAATCACTACTTTGGGGCGCGGCGGTTCGGACACGTCCGCCATTGCTCTTGCCGCAGTGTTGAATGCGGAATGCTGTGAGATTTTGACTGATGTGGATGGACTTTTCACGGCAGACCCAAGATTAGTCCCTGGGGCCAGGCTGATTCCCTATTGCACTTACGATGAAGGTTTGGAACTAGCCACACTGGGTGCAAAAATGCATCCCAGAAGTTTGGAAGTGGCTCGCCGTTTCCGCGTGCCTGTTTGGATTGGGCCAAGCTCAAAAGAAGGAAATTTTGGAACCTGGATTGACGACGACAAAAGGCGGGAGAAACCCTTGGAGACCGTAAAAATTAAAGGCATTGCCAGTCTTGGCGAACACACACTTTTTGAAATTTCCGGGGCCAGTGGTGTGATTTTGGGGGAGGCCCAAAAGCTTCGGCTGGTTCTCAAACACTGGGACGAACAAAAGGGTTCGATTCGCTTTGTTTGCGATCGGACACGCGCAGCGCTTCTTAAAGAGGCGCTTTTAGCAACCGACAATAAGGTCCTGCGCGAAATCGATTGCGCTTTGCTCTCGGCGGTCGGAGAAGGATTGGGCTCTTGTCCCGACTTTTTACCAAACTTTCTAGCGACCCTAAACGGCGTTGGTATCACCCCTCTGTTTGTGGGGGGAGGCGCGCTTTCGCTGACCGCGGTAATTGATGAAAAACAAAAGGAGCTAGGGGTTCGAACGCTGCATCAAGCACTTGTAGAATCGACCGGCGATCAATCTCTCGGGCACTTGACCCGGGATTCTCAACCCGACGTGTTAGTGCAGACCACCGAAAAATTAACGGTTTGAGATTCCCACCCGGACAGTGAAATAGGGCGTGAAGGAAGTCTCGGTCCTGTGACAAAAAAAGAGCCCCTTCCTTCACTTTCGTGAAAAAAGGGGCTCAGTAATACTTATATAATGAAAGCAGAGCCTTCATTACTGGAGGAGAGGTCTAAGAAGACCTCACCTCCGTACTAGGTAAACTGACCACAGTACCACCCCCTTTCTAAACGCATTTAGCGCTCGGAGCCCGTTGGGGCGACCCCGTAACTCCAATCTTACCATTTTATAAGTCCCCTACTCCAATGGTTTTTTGTTCGTAACTGTTTGAATTTGATTATGTTTTGTGTCCATGCCAAAAAGGTCTTTTTGCCCAAAAAGAAGACGCTGCGTGTTATAATTAAACTTCGATCTCGCGCGTGGGACCAAGAGTTAACTTACAGAACCTATTAAGAATTTCGCTTTTTTTACCGATACCTAATGGGGTGCCTGTCGACCTTGGCAAAAGGGGGGAAGCGTGCTTATCGCGTACGTCGGAATTTTGGTTTTGGGTGCGGGGACTTTTTACCTCGGCTGGAATCTATTCTCCGGAACCTTAGAAGCGTCGGCGGCAAGCCGGCTTGACGAAAAGAAAAAGAAGTCCTCCTCAGGTCTCCTCAAAATCAACCGCCCCGTTTTTCAAATGGTCGTCTTACCCTATTCCAGCAAACTGGAAGCCAAGGACTTCAAAAAGAAATGGAAGCGGCTCATCATCTCTGCCGGTCTTGAAGAGGAGATCGATGCCGAAGAGCTACTTGCCTACAAAATCAATATGGGCGTCGTTATGCCCACCTTCTTTTTCCTTTATCTGATCTCATCGGGCTCTGCCTTTCCCTGGTGGATGGTTCCGGTAATGATGGGTATTGGTTACTTTTATCCGGGCATGTGGGTGAACGGGAATAGAAAGCGGCGCCACGAAGAGATCAAGCTGCAGCTTCCCTTTGTTCTGGATTTGTTGACGCTGTCCACGGAGGCCGGTCTTGATTTCATCGGAGCCCTCCAAAAGGTAGTGGAAAAAACCCGCTCCGGACCATTGGTCGATGAGATTCAGCGCATGCTCCAACAGATCCAATTAGGAACCACACGCGCCGAATCACTACGTGAATTAGGGTACCGGATTGATCTCCAAGATATTTCGTCGCTCGTCGCCGTTCTGGTTACCGCCGATCAGATGGGCTCCCCTTTGGGACCCGTGCTGCGCGTTCAATCCGATTTGATTCGAACCCAGAGATTTACCAATGCCGAAAAGAAAGGTGCTGCTGCCTCGCAGAAGCTGCTCTTCCCGCTTATCTTTTTTATTATGCCAGCAGTTTTCATCATGATCTTTGGCCCAATTATTCTAAGTGCAATCCGTTAGAGGAAAAAGGAACCATGAAAGCAACCAAGCTCATGAGAGGACAAAACGAGTTAGTGGCCAGTTGCCAGATTGCTCGCAGTTTCTTCTCGCGCTTTTTAGGGCTAATGGGGCGACCATCGCTCTCGACTAATGAGGCGATCCTTTTTCCTCGCTGTAACTCCATCCACACTTTCTTCATGCGTTTTCCGATCGATGTTGTCTTTCTTTCTCAGGAGGGGCACGTAGTGTCTTTCATTGCCTCGCTCGCCCCTTGGCGAATGCTGCTCCCTCAGAAAAAGGCAAAGCACACCTTGGAATTGGCCCCTGGCAGTATTGCCAGACTTAAGATTGAAGAGGGGCAGAAGCTGACGTGGGAGGGACCCACCTTGTGAAAGTCGAGATCCTAAAAGACGGTCAAGTTATCTTCGCCAAAGAAGTGGGTGAAGGGAATTTCAAAATCGGGCGAGCCCCCGAGTGTGAGATGCAACTCAAGTCGAACAGCGTTTCCAAACAGCACGCCCTTTTAGTTATCAAAGGCGGCCGCGCCGCTATTGTGGATCTAGGGTCTGCCAATGGCGTCTTCGTAAATGGCATTCTTGTTAAGAAACAGAGGATTCGTCCCGAAGACGAAGTTAAGATCGTAGATTTTACCATTCGTTTAGGGGGCCGCGCTAAAGAATCTACCAATTCAGGTTTTGCCCCTCCCCGCCGACCTGCCGCCAGCGCGAATTATGAGACCGGATATGACGGAAATGCCGCTCTCAAAATAGACTTCGCAAGCCAAGAGCCGTCCGCGTTGAACAACGAGCCACTAGCCGACATCACGCCGCAAGAGAAATTTCTCAGCCTAATGGATAACAAGCTCCTCTTGCCCTTTTTCTCTTTGGTAAAGTCCTTTGACTGGCGCTGGTTGCTGGCTTCTATTCTTTTAACTTCTCTGATTAGTTCCGTATTACTCAGCGTACTTCCTGTAATCCGCTGGGGAAAATCAATTACGACGAAAGAGGCGTTAGCACGTGCCCACACTATCGCCTCGCAAGTGGTGCGGGAGAACTACCGCATACTTTCTAAGACTCACGACAACACCCGATTAACAGTGGAGGCTGCGGAAGCCGAAAAGGGTGTGCTGTCCGCCTACGTCGTCGACCCAAAAACCAGGACAGCCCTTGCCCCAGCCAAATACTTTAACAAATCACTTACTGAGCCTTTTCAGACATTGGCCATCAACCGCGTAACAGAGGGAAAGGAAGACCAGGTTTCTGTAAGCCAAGAAGACGACCTATATATCGTAGCTCAGCCCATTCGCGTCTACTCTGCGGACACCAATGAGAACCTACTTCAGGGAATCGTACTAATCACTTTTCAAATATCCAACGAGGTGACCTCCACCTTTCAACCCATGGTAGAGGCCAGCCTATTTGCGGCTCTCTTTTCACTTTTTGCCTTTTTCTTCATCTATAAGATGTTCACTCATCCCATCAGTCGCATCCAAGAACAGCTCGACGCCGCACTTAAAGGCGACATGATCGCGGTGACGGCAGAAGCTAAGCTTCCCGAACTGGAAGCCCTTGTGACAACAATCAATTTTTCCATCTCCCGCCTAAAACAGGCCGGCGGGGGCATGGCCGATCTCTCAGCTGACACGACGGAGGCCCAGGACACTGAAGTGATCAAATCCGTCATGCTTTTCGATCAGACCACTAGCGATGCCCTTCTACTTCTCGATCGAGAAAAAAAGGTCCGGTATGTAGGCAAAGCTCTTGAAGAGATGCTGGCGCTGAGAAATCAATATGCTCAAGGACAGAACATCAGCGATGCCTGCAAAGATCCAGGTTTTGCTGGAACGGCAATCGACATGACCGAGCGCGTTTTAGGATCCATGGGAGACACTCAGCAGGCGATGCTCGATATCAATGGAATCGCCCGAAACATGGGTGCCGTAGGTTTTAAATCCAGTGCAGGCGAAATTCGCTTTGTGCTATTGACGGTGAAATTAAACAGTGGCTCGTAAAGAAAAAACTCTATTTCATCTGGACGACGTCCCTCCCTTTTTGGAACAGCTAACGGGAGAGGGCGAAGGGCGGATCATTGAACTTGCGGGCAAACGCCTGAGTTTTGGCCGTGCCCAGGACAACGATGTCGTGATTCTAAGCGAGTCCGTATCCCGCAATCACGCCGCCATATTTAAAAAAGCAGCCAATTGGTTCATCGAGGATATTGGCAGCAAAAACGGAATTTTTGTGAACGGTTCTTTTCATAAAAAGGTGCCCCTAACCACAGGCGACGTCCTTCAAATTGGAGAGATCGCTTTTCGATTTAACCGGCCGAATCTCGAGGGTATCCAACTAGAGCCCACGAAAATCCAAAAGCGCCAGCAGGTGCATGGCTTCCCCTCCCCTCAACCGATCGACATCAACGGGTTTATTAATTCCGTTGAGAATCGGATGATTCAGTTGCGCGGGGAGAAGAGTCGGCTGTCCTTCTATGCGCTCTCGATCTTAGGGCTTTCGGGGTTGATCTTTCTTTCATTCCCTAGAGGAACTCCGCCACGAAACATGGCAAACGTCACGGCTGACACTGAGTCTCATCCGGTAATTAGCGCACTCGTGGTGAAGGAGTCGGTTCCCTCTGAGGCCCTCTCGGAGGAGCCCAAGATGGATTTAGCCAAGGCCCCTATCCCCATAATCTCTGGAAAAGGGCTAGTACTGGATGATGCGGAAGAGGTTTCGACCTATCTGAGCGAAGGGAAAACCTATCTGCTCCAACGAAACTTCCAAAGTGCGGCCAAAGCGTTTCAATTTGCCTTAGTAATTGACCCTGAAAATCACACGGCCATGAGGGGCATTCATGCTGCGGAGTATCGAATTTCAGATCTCGATTCCGTTTCTCAAAGCCAAATTCCGGCAATGGATAAAACGAGACTCAAGAAACTGACCAAACGGGGTGCTCAGGACAAAGAGAATGAACGGGCGGAGCTCTTTCTAGAAAAGGCTAGACGACAGTTGGCATCGCGTAGTTACACAGCAGCAATTAAAGCGGCTA
>JAYVQZ010000359.1:0-5477 GCA_043776735.1 Deltaproteobacteria bacterium
GATCTGGCAGGGATTTTTGGCGTACGGGGTTGGCATTACTGGCGCTCCTTGATCTTACCCGCTATTTTTCCGTCTCTGGTGAACGGCTTAATTACTTCAGCAGGAGGCTCTTGGAACGCGTGTATTGTGGCAGAGGTGGTCCGAGTGGGAAATTCCGACCTGATTGCCAAAGGAATTGGAGCCACCATTACTCAAGCCGCGCAAGCGGGAGATTTTGCTAGACTTGGTGGCGCAGTGCTCGTCATGGTGTCGACGGTTGTGATATTAAATCGTCTATTTTGGAATCGACTGTACCGGCTTGCAGAAACCCGGTTTCGATTGGAGTAGGTGTTGAGTAATTCGACAGCATACAAAGAGCCGCTGCTTTCTCTAGAGAGAATATCGCATCGGTTTCGCATGGAGAAAGGACGCGAACTTCAGGTCTTGAAGAACGTAAACATCTCTATTCAGGAAGGGGAGATTGTCGCGTTTTTAGGACCCTCTGGCTGTGGAAAAACCACAACCCTTAAGATCATGGCGGGACTATTAAGCCCTGCCGATGGCCGGGTGCTGGTCCATGGAAAACCGTTAACCGGAATTAATCACCAGATCTCGCTCGTGTTCCAAAACTTTGCCCTTCTTCCATGGTTTACCGTGGAACAGAACATTGCCTTGGGACTGCACCAGTTTCCTATGACCTCGCGCCAGATGAAAATGCGCGTGAATGAAGCTATCGACATGGTGGGCTTAGGCGGCTTTGAAGAGGCATATCCCAGAGAACTTTCCGGAGGGATGCGTCAGCGCGTGGGTATTGCCAGAGCTCTTGCCGTGCGTCCAGAAATCCTATGTCTTGATGAGCCTTTCTCCGCTGTCGACGTATTAACAGCCGAGAACATGCGGGCTGAGGTCATTAATATTTGGAAAGAGAAGTCTAAGGCGGTCAAAAGTGTTGTTATGATCACCCATGACATCGTAGAGGCGGCGATGATGGCTCAAAGGATCTTCGTTTTTGGCACCGATCCTGGTCACATTCGAACCGTGTTGACCAATAGCCTTCCCTATCCGCGTGATCCTAAGGATAAGAAACTGCGCGATCTTATCGATGTGATTCACTCGGTAATTACCGAGGCTCTTATTCCTGAAACTGTCGAAAAGCCACCCGCCCTTTCTCAACCTGCCTGGTACCAAGGCTTAGAGAGTCTTCCTCCGGTTGGTCCCTCTGAGATCATCGGTCTTTTAGAGGTTCTCGACGATCATGGAGGAAGGATGGATATCTTTCAGCTGGCCAATCAGACTGAGAGTGAATTCGGCCATACTTTGGCGGTTACCAAAACTGCTGAGATTTTAGATTTTGTAGATACTCCCAAACAGACCGTGGAGTTTACGGAACTGGGCCGTCGTTTTGTTCGCGGAGATACTCTCCAAAGAAAAGAGCTGTTCTCCAATCAAGTGCGTGGACTTCGTATTTTTCAAACTTTGTTGGCATGGCTTTCGGAGAGTGAAAGTAAGGCGATCGAAAAGGACACTGTCCTGCAACGCCTCCAAAACTATCTCCCCAATGAAAAACTCGACCGACTTTTCGACACCTTGGTGGCTTTTGGTCGATATGCGGAGATTTTATCGTATAATTCCAAGCTGAGCCTTTTGACTCTCCCTACCGAAGAGACAGAGGAAGAGGTTTTGTCCGAAACCACTCTCGAATGAACGCTCAACACACACCACCGCCAGGATGGCTTGAAACCATTAACCGCCGTTGGGAGAGGGCGAAATTATTTTTTAAAAAGAGGTCGCCCGTAGTTTTTATGAGCTCCGCGCGTTTTTGGGAGCCTCATGGTTTCGTGCAACAGAGCCTGGCCTATACGCTAGCCCGTGAGGGGATTGAGGTGATTTGGCTCGATGGTTCTGGTTGGCGTAGTTACCGGCCCCATGTAGAGCCTAAAATCTCCAACCTTTTTGTCACCTCCCTGTTTCAGTTTCCCTTGCGCCGTTTTTCTAGCGTGAACTCACTTAGTCTTAAGTTTCAGGCGGGCCGAGTGGCTTCCTTTTTGAGGCGCGCAGATGCCCCCTTTTTTTGGGTATTTGGGGGAATGGAAGAGGCGTTAGCTCACGAGCTACCGTCTGCCGATGTTTATTCTGTTTTTGACAACCCCTACACCAATCTTCCTGAAGAGGGTTTATGCCAACGAGCCAAGATCATTGTCTGCCAAAATCACTTTTCTCAGAGGCTTTTTAGCACGCTGCACGCCTCCAAGACTAAACTGGTGTTGCCTCCCGTGCCATTGCCTAACGCCACAGAAATTCCATCGGTTCCTGGGCTTCCTAAAACCTTTCCCCGACGCGTAATGGGCTATGTGGGGGCCTTTTTGTCCGAGGGGATTAATTTTTCTTTAGTCGAACAGGCGCTAGTTCAGTTTCCGGAGTGGGGCGTTTTGCTAGTGGGCCGTAGCGACGTTGCGGGCGAGGTGAAATTGGCAAGGCTGGAAAAATTCTCAAATTTCCATCGCGTGCCTTGGGCTCCTAGGGAAACGGCACTTTCCTATTGGGCCGCCATTGATGTTGCCTTTTTTCCATACGCCGAAACCATGGCTCAAGATGGCGCCTTTGCCGTAAAATCGTTGGAGGCTCTGTATTTCCATAAGCCAATCGTCGCCACTAAGGTACCTAAGACCGAAGACATGGCGGGACTTATTTCCTTTATCGGAAATTCGCGTGAGCTGGGATCCTTTTTGGCGGCAAACCAGGCGATCGCGCCAGAGGCGCTTAGCCCCACGTTTTGGGATTTGGCTCAGACGATGGATCCGAGGATTCATTTGGCCGAGATAGCAGACAGCTTTAGCTAAATTGCCTTTGTCACCCGGCTTGAGAGGGCAGGGGCTAGTAGCGAAATCATTTGGGAAACCCGATCTTGGTAGGTGTGGTTGCCGTTAATACAGCGTTGGTAGCCAGCCTGCGCTAAGCGTTTTCTTTCCATCTCATGGGCGAGATAGTAAGTTACTTTTTCTTTTAGCTCGTCGTTAGGGCCAAAGCAGACAATCTCTTTGTCCTCTTCAAAAAGATCACAGATCTCATCGTTCCTGGGGGCAATCTGAAGCCCGCCGCAAGCGGGGATTTCAAAGGTTCTCTGGGTATGACGATCTTCTGCCTCTTCCCTAAGTAACCCGAGCGAACAGCGGGAGCGGCTGATGACGTCGGCAAATTCTAGGTAGTAGATGGCTCCAGAATGTATGTGGTTTCGGTGTTCCCCATACCCCGACCAGCGCTGCCAGCCGTTGCCCCAAACGTGCAGGCGGTCCCAGCCTGCAGACTCTAATTGCGGTATGCGCGAGTGATCAAAAGTGCCAACAAAAGTCACAGAAAAATCCTGCTCTAATCGGCTCTCTTGAGCAGAAATTGGACGGTGACAGGTGGGTTCGTACGCCGACGGAATGTAGTGAGCGTTTTGCTGCCCCAGTTCTTGGTAGCGGGCGACATTTTGGGACTTTGTTGTGAAGAGAAAATCGTAGCTTACCAACGCTTCATTAAAGTTAGCCGGCTTCATGATTCCCGGAGAAAAAACATTGTCGTGGGAATGGTAGGCAAACCGGGTTTTTCTCTGACTCTTTTTCTGAATTTCCTGGATGGTCTGGACCTCAAGAAAGTTTTCGGCCATCACGAAGACAAGATCAAACGCATTGCGCGACGTAATCTGAAGGAGTTTTTCAGCGGCAGCTTTCACTCGAGACGGATGTGGCTGATGAGTGAGTTTAATCCAGGCTCGTTCCCAGAGGTGACTTGCGTTGTAGTAACCAGGATCAAAAGCGAACACTTCGTGGCCAAGCCGAGCCATCGCCGTGAAATAGTGGAGCGAACAATGAGTCCCTGTGGTGCTTCCAAAAAAGAGAATCTTCACAAAGGGAAGTGTAACACGACAAAAAAAAGGATGGAAAAAGGCTTCCCTTTTTCCATCCTGGAGCGAACCACCCTTGGAATCCAGAAACTCAATCAGAAGACGATGAAGATTAGTTGCAGTACCAGCAGACGGGTTGGTACTGCAGGCCCTGTTGGTCGTTAGACTCTCCGCGGAAAGTCATCGCCACATCGCCCACCTGCAAAGTGCTTACGTTGACCTGGCCGATGTAGCCTCCGTAGTAGTAATTCGAGTCTTGAGCCTTCACTAGGCTTGAAAGGTCTTGAGTTTGGGGGGCTGGGGCGACCAATGTCGTGCTTCCACCGGTAACTAAAGAGGCCACGGAAGCCGTTACGCTTAAAGTCGGCGATGCCGGCATTGCTAATGCTGTGTATAAGCTGACGGTCGAACCCGCATAAAGGACAATGACAGCGTTGATTACGTTTCCAACACGATTCCAGCTTTCGATATGGGAGACCGGAGCGACATAGCCATACCCACCATAACCATAGCCATAATAGTTGGGTTGTTCCGGCTGATCGGCATAGATCCGATACTGAAGTACTGAAGAGTTGATCGCCAGCGTTGCTCTGACTCCCCCGCTGGAAGTAGCGGGCGGAAAATAAGTGGGGCATGCCGTGTATGTGCCACAGTTCTGTTTCTGCCAGAAGTTGATATAAGAATTGAGCTGCAACGTGAGGGAGTACATCGACGAAAGTAGTTGTGGGTATCTTGGAAAAAGGTAGTTAGCTATCTCCGTAAATTTGGCGTCGGTACCGTAATATTGAGAAGCGTCGTAGATGCCTCGAACTCCAGAAGCCGTTTTTGCCCCGGTTGCTGCCCTCACCATGTAGCTTTCGCTTTTCTCATGGTTGGGATTGAATTTTGTAACCTGTTGGCCGCTCTCCGTTTTAATGTCGGTAGCCAAGGGCTGCGCCGCCTGTCGCGAGCAGGCGATGAGTTGTCCAAGAATAAGGGCCAAGGGTAGTAAGTAGCGTTTCATGTTGCCTCCCAAAGATGCTTTCAATAGTTAGTAAAGAACTTGTAAGGGAGTTAATTGCAAAGGCGGGACCAAGTGAAACTGAGCCTCATTCCGTATTCCGCAGAAGTACAATGTTGGATTTGACGGCAAAGGGAGCCTGGAATTAGATACCGCTGAGTGTTGATTGTTGTGTAACTTCAAGAGCTTATTTGTTTATTTACGTGAATTGACCAGAGCGAATACAGTTGCCTACTTGCTGACGCGTAAGTGGAATATGCCAGTCTTTCTTAAGCCCACACACAAAAAACGGTTGAAAAAAGTAGGAGACCACGTGTCAGTCGCCCCGACCTAGGCAAGGGACGCAGTAGTAAGGCCATAACCACACTGCTCACCTTCTATTACCGCTATCTATCCATAGGTAAGGGTGGCTGACACCAGCTCACCGCTCCGCGTCTCCGCTGTCTGACAATTAGACAGTTGTGAGAATGTTGACGCCCCTATCGACTAACTCACTCAAACCGTAAAACATTTTCCATCTTCATCACTTAGTGCATTCGGTGAGAATGCACGCCGAAAAACGGCACCCCTGGCACGTCTTGCAGTGGGAAGTCTCGGGGCGCAAGAGGCTCA
>JAYVQZ010000360.1:0-5465 GCA_043776735.1 Deltaproteobacteria bacterium
CGCTTTGATAGTGTGGTCGGTGGTCCTCTTTCTAAGCGAGTGCGTATTGAAACCAAGAGCGGCTTTCTTGAAGTTTCTCCGCGAATTATTCTAGGGGAACATTGGCAGCTGGGTCCGGTAGGAACGTTCCACTATGGCACTGAAGTAGGAATGGCAGAAACATTGGCTGCCTCGTCGCGCACGGCTTTTTATCTTGGCGGCCAGTTGATCCACGAATTTGGAAGTGAATCGGTTAGGTACCGGCTTGGTTTAAGAGGCACTGTGGATGTGAGCATCCCCGACCGGATGCATTGGATTGGGCAACTGACTTTTCAAATGGGGATTCCGCTCTTTGGAGGCGGGTCCGCTGAGAAAGCACCTGTTGAAAAAGTAGTGGAAAAAGATCGTGGCCTCGACCTAATGCCCGTCCGTGTGGCAACGGTAGTAACGCGTGAAGAAAACTTTACCCAATGGGAGGATCCGGAACCCGCGGCCCCTCGAATTAAGCAGTACGACGATGGCGCCTTTCGGATTGAAAAGCGCGGAGTTTCAACGCTTATTATAACGGCCTATTCTACAGCTCTTAACTTCGACACTGCCAAATCAACTCTGGCCGCTGATTCGACAGTACTCTTCCAGCGGTTAGGCAGCGTGCTTCGGTTACACAGCGGAGACTGGCAAAGAGCGCGAATTGATGGGCATGCCGACGAGCGGGGTTCGGTGGGGTTCAATTTGAGATTGTCCGAGCGACGTGCCGCTTGGATCAAGAACGTGATTTCCCAACAGGGTATAAGCCCTTCTCGAAGCTTCGCTCGCGGGTTTGGTAAGGCTCAGCCCATCGATTTAGGACACAATCCCAGTGCATGGCACCAAAATCGTCGTGTGGAGGTTGTCCTTTATAACGTAACTGATCGGGATCAGATGATCGAAGCGGTTAAAGCGATTCGCCGAAATTTAGCTTCAAACAAATAGGGGTGGGCGAGCAAATAGGTGGCATTAGCTGGCTATAAATCCGCCGTCGATGACTAGCCCATGCCCGACGACAAATGAGGATTCCTCAGAGCATAGCCAAACAATAGCGCGGCCAATTTCCTCAGCAGAGCCGTAGCGTCCGATGGGATGCCTCTTTTTATTCATTTCTAGAAGCGGCGGATTAATCTGTCGGGCTCGTTGAATCATAGGAGTTTCCACTCCCCCGGGGCAAACGGCATTAATACGAATCCCACGGCTGGCAAATTCCGCTCCAAGCGACCGAGTCAATCCAATCACCCCGTGTTTGCTGGCACTGTAAACACTCAAACCGGCCGATCCGATCACTCCAAGGACTGACGATACATTTACAATATTTCCCTTCCGTTGTTTGCTCATCAGTTGCAGTTCGCGTTGCAAACAAAGAAAAGTTCCCTTTAAATTGACCGCTATCACACGATCAAAGTCGCTCTCTGAACAATCAAGAAACCCTTTTACCCCGCCGTCGATCCCAGCATTATTGACTGCAGCATCAAGCCGGCCAAAGTCCTGTTGGAAACTCAAGAACGCCTGATCGAGATCCTTGGCTAAAGCGACGTCTGCGAAATAGCAAACGTGTCGACCGGCTTGCGGGGATAACCGCTTTGCCGTCCCTTCCAAATCGGAACCCTTAAGATCCACCAGGGCAACGCGGTATCCGGCTTGGGCGAACAAAACCGCCGTCTCTCGACCAATGCCAGAAGCCGCCCCGGTGATGAAAACATTCTTAGTTCCGCTTTCGGGAAGTTTGCTCATGTTAGTACTGTCGTCCGACGAGAACTCGATTTTTTAGTTCGTTGGTGTCATCTGACTTGCGGGGAAAGTGTTCGATAAGTCCGTGGGAGACTTTTTCGATCAGCTCTACCACCCCAGCAGCAGCCTTCTTTTCTTTCATCTTTGTGACTAAGCCATCCACCAGCGTCTTCCAATGAGCGTCGTCTTTTTTGGCATGAATTCCTTGATCGGCCAAAAGGACCACTCGACGCTCAAGTTCGGATATCAAAAGGAGGACCCCGGTACGATCCCGGGTTCCTGAAACTCCCAATGCGGTGAAGTGTGCCAGCGCCTCTCGGTGAACTTTCCCTGCTACCAAATAGCGAGGTGTCAAAGCGCGTGTCACTGAGGGAATTCGGGAGGTGAGAAAACTAACTAAAAATCCCAAGATCGGAAGTGAAAGTGCCCAATCAAACGGCAAACCCCACGCGTCTGACCAATGAAGCGAAAACGCCAATCCCGATCCCACTAAGGCGCCGAAGGTTCCCGCCACGAGGGAAATTAACCAATAGTCGCTACTGGAGCTAAGTATCAAAGTGACGATTTCACCGGAGGTGAGTTTTTCAGCTGAATCGATTGCCGCTTCCATCGTCTTGAGATCACTGTCGTTAAAAAGTTTTAATTTCATAGGTTTCCTGATTTCACCAGTCTGAAGAGGCTCCCCCGCCGCCAAAACCCCCGCCGCCTCCGCCAAACGAACCTCCGCTGCCGCGGCTGTCATCGTTCCCGCGTCCAAAGCCGCCTCCGCCTAAGAAACCAGCGCCAAACCCACCGAGGAAAGGGCCCAGGCCGTCACGCCTTCCTCTTCCCCCTCCCGAGACGCGACGAAGAAAGGAGATGAAGAGAAAAAAGAGAAACAAAATAAGAGTGAAAGGCACCGGAGCGCCTCGCTTTGGTCCTTGGCGGGGGAGGGGGACTAAATCCACCCCTTCCAATTTGACTCCAAGTTTCTCTCCCACGGCCAGGATCGTACTCATCACGCCATCGGCAAACCGGCCGTCTCGAAAATAGGGGCGAAGGTGGTCGGCCAAAAGCTGCTTGGAATAGATGTCGGTAAGATCTCCCTCAAGTCCATAGCCCACCTCAAGTCGCATCCGGCGATCATTGGGGGCAATGAGAAGAAGTAAGCCGCGGTCTTTTCCCTTTTTTCCCAGCTTCCAGGCTTCGGCAACCGACATTGCGGCCGTCTCGATCGTATCTTCCCCCAACGAGCGGATGGTTAAGATCGCCAGCTGGACATTAGCCTTTTTGTTGAGCTGTTCGACAAGCGCAGAAATCTGTTGGCTCTCGGTTGAGGTGAACATCAGCGCTTCATCAACCAGGGGGCCGCTCAAGTAAGGAACGGAAAAACTTTGGGCTAGACCCGTAAGAAAGATACTAAATAAAACCCAATGGCGTAAGGCGAGTTTCACAGGCCCCCTTTTTTAATTTCGCTTTTAGAATTTAACCTGCGGCACTTTTTTTACTTCTTCGGCCACCGCAAAGGTTTCTCGGGGGTGGAGGCCAAGTAAGAATTTTGCCGTTAGGTTCGTTGGGAAAAAGCGGACGGCCTTATTGTACTCTGCCACGGTTTCGATGTATCTGCGCCGCGCCACCGTGATTCGGTTCTCGGTACCTTCGAGCTGGGCCGAAAGGTCACGAAAATTTTGGTTGGCTTTTAGGTCGGGATATTTTTCTACTGTGACTAGAAGGCGAGAAAGAGCGGAGGAGAGCCCCTGCTGGGCCTCTTCAAACTTCTTTACAGCAGCTGGGTCGCTCAGTGAATCAACTTTAAGCTGAACTTGAGTAGCTTTTGCTCTCGCGTTAATGACACCCTCGAGCGTCTCTTTCTCATGTTTGGCGTACCCTTTTACCGTTTCCACCAAATTGGGGATGAGATCGTTTCGGCGCTGGTATTGGTTGTCGACTTCGGACAAGGAGGCCTTTACGTCCTCGTCGAGCGATTGCAAACGGTTGTAACCGCAGCCCGAAAGAGCCAAAAGAAGACACACAGTTGAAAGAAGACGCATGGGATACCTCGCTTTAGGTGGGTAATTAAAGCGAGAATTTCTTCAAACGGCAAATTTAACTGGAATTAGCAAAGGCACGTGGTGGCTCAAGGAGTGGAGGCGACAGGTCCGCCGGTGAATTCCCGTTCCCCGCGAAAGGTCCCATAAGAACGGTGGGCGATGTCAAAGATGCTTTGTGGTCTGGCCACAGGAGCTGACGTGGCCTCTTTGGCGACAGCCGCGGGAGCATCTTTTCTCCACCACTGAATGGCAAAATCCAAGAGCGCGCGTTTCTCAGGCTCTGAGATATCAGTCTGGTTTTCCACTGTGACAGAAACCTTTGCCTGATCCGTCCCCTTTTTGGAGGCAGGTCTAAGAAAAGCGGCAAGCTGGGTGAGGAGGCTATCATTTTCTGCAGATGCCTTCTTCTTTCCGAACGTCACCGTTTTTCCGGCATCGACGTTGAGCGAAGGGCCTTCGCTGGTGTTTGCCTCATTAGAGGCAGATACTTCGCCATCCGAGCTGCTGTCGTTTGGGGCACTCCCATTTTCACTCCGGTCTCCGGAGTCACCTAAAAACTCGCGGACGTCAGCACTTGTTTTAAATTCGCGATTCACAAACTTCTCAGCAAACGTTGTGGGGTCAATCCCACGGTCTTGCATTTTTTTGAGAGTTTCCTCAGGAATGTTGGCGACAATGGAATCTACTTTAGCTGCTTTTGCAGTGTCGTCGGTGGTCAAAGATTTTCTTGTTGGCGTTGTTCCCGTGCCCGATCCTGCCCCGACACCGGACCCCGTACCTGCGCCGTTCGCATTAGAGTTGCTAGCACTCCCCTGATTTGGAAGACTCTGATAATCCCGAGTGAGTTTGCGAATTCCCATTTCGTATTCGCTAGCGGACTGTTTAAACAGGTCACCGTTGGCACCGCGATTGTTTGTAGCGGTAATTACTTTGTCGAGTTCTTTCTGTCTAGCCTGTGCTTGCGCCGGGGTCTCTAGTCCGTTGGGCATGCTGAGAGAAACAATGGCGGCCACGGAGTTTCCAATCTCGGCAGTGTCGGCAGCGTTTCCCGCATCAGCTAATCGGCGGGCATCGTACAATTTCTCACCCATATCGATGGTTCCCGCAGGATTCAATCCAGTAGGGTCTACCACTTCACTTCGAGGGGAAGGGACGATTGTGGCTGAAACCGTGGTTTCTCTAATGTACTTGTCCCCGATGGATTCGCCAGCAGGGCCAGGCGTAGCTTTTGATATTGCTAAGTCGGCTGCGATGGCATTTGAGACCTGATTGGGGGTCGGAAAATTGCCAACGGCAGCAGGGTTGTTGGCACTGTGGAAACTGCCGCTATTGTAATAGCCATTGTTCCCATCCCACCACGTATTGCCGTTCTCGGCGAGGCAGAGGGAGCTAAATAGCAAGGAAACCAAGAGCACCTGTTGTTGAATCGTGTTGCGGCTCATACCCCCAAATACTGCAAACCAAGAGCCGGGTGTGAACCACCTGTTTTCAGCTGTATAGGGGTTAAAGGGGTGTCTAAGAAGCTGACACCTGCCTAAGTTAGTGGCGGACAACGTGCTCTGGCGCCGACTGGGGCGTGCTCTGGCCCCGACCAATGAGTGCTCTCGCTCCGACCTGCTAGTGCTCTCGCGCAGCTCGATGGGTCCGGCATCTTATCCACACTGGTGATTTGCTTTGCCCAGTGCAAGGCCAGCG
>JAYVQZ010000361.1:0-5448 GCA_043776735.1 Deltaproteobacteria bacterium
GATGCGACGGCAATCTCAGTCAGAGAACTACGCGGGTGCTCTTAGTGACTCGGTCGGTGGAGACTCTCGTCCCTCCGGTCCGAGAGATCTTGTGGTCGGACTACCTTTGAAGTTTTAATTGGGTGCGGAAAGGACCGTTGTTTGGGTTCTCTCGTGTGCCTTTTCGGGATAGGTCGCTTCGGCGTTGACCGAGATTGTCGGGGGTTGCCGTCTTTTCGTTAGCCAGCGCGCGTGGACTCTTAAGACCGCGGATCATACCGTCGCCGGCAGCTCTTAAAGCCGCAATTCTCTTTTCGCCGCCCTCGGCAATTAATTTTTCTTGCTCGGTCACAAAGTCGGCGCCGCTCGGCCCCTGCTGTCCGGGTTGGGCCCCCAGTTTTTGAGCGTTCTCTGCAGAAACTGTTGCCTCGGCATTTGCTGGAGGTGTTACCGGCTGAGTGAACTGAACGGGCTTAGCAGGATCACCGGGTTTGGGTGGTCCTGCTTGGTTCTGTTTATAGGAGGCGTTCCCAGAGGGAACTTGTGGCAATTGCCCACTGCCGGACTTTCCGCCAGAACCTTGAGAGGGATCTCCCTGACCGGAACCTAAACCGGAGTTTCGGTTGCCTTGGCCTAAGCGGTCACGCAAATTTTTACTGAGATCGTCGGGATTATTTGATCCATTAGTAAATGGGGCTTGGCCGTTACTGCCCAGCTGACTTTCGTCGGGTCGGCCGGGGACTGGTTGAATTCCTGTAGTTCCGCTGGGCGCACTCGGTTGTACGGCGGCTGAATCATCAGCCACGTTGCTTAAAGGTGGCTTTGGCTTGGGGTTACTCGGTGGTGCCCCGTCACTGCTTCCGAGAGGTGGCAAGGGTTCATATTCTGTCTCTGTTTTGCCAATTAAACCGGTATCAATAGCGTGTTTGGCCTTGTTTTCTTTGGTTACTTGTTCTTTGTCGATTCGCTCCCGATCAATCGTAGGATCTGCTGCGACAGTTAAGGCGATTAACAAAGCGTTTACGTTAAGTTTGTGGTCCAGTTTTAAAAACTGCTGGAAAATTCCTGGCTCTAAAATCTTAATCAGCTCCGTGGAGGCGAGTTCGTATTGTTTCTCTTCTTCTGCGGTTGAGTGCGGTAAATTTTTCAAACGTTCGATATCGGTAAATAGCTTCCCTGGATCCAGCTGCTCAGGTTTCCGTCGAGTTGCCATTATATAGATGGATAACGGAATAGGTTTGAGCCCTACTTGCGTACGTTGCTTATTTAAGTCAGTGAAGTTCGCTTCTTCTAGATCAGTAACAGTAATATCAGACTCAGGTTTTTTATCTCGCTGATTAATTATGTAACGAAATCCATTATCCGGCTTTCTTCCTTCCACTGATCGCCTTCGTTCGATTAAGTGATCATCCAACGCAAACAGCGGACATGCGCTGGCACAGATCACCAGAACCACTAATTTACTGAAGAAAGTTTTCACTACCACCCCATCCGGCCGAAAGTCTGTCTGAGGAGTAAAAACGCCGGATCTCTTATTAGTCTTTTAGTGCATCCTGCTTGCCAGTTTTATCGGCTCGGGGCAGAAGTTTTTCTGTCTATCGAGTCGACGAACGCCCCTTGAGGACAGTTAAGTTATTGAAATTTAATGGATAAATATGAATTTGAGCTGGCCACCCCCCTGTATTCCAAAGCCTCAGTGGGGTAAGGACAAAATCCTCAATAGTTTCGACGGTTTCAAGTGAGTCAGGTACGATATTGATGAGAATGCACCCCCAAAATACAACCGGTTACCCCTTATGAAACCCCGATACATTCTCGCTGCTTTTATCGCCATGGGGCTTGCCTCCTACATCGATAGTTTGAGAGGGCCCCTGCTTCCTCTTCTCAGTCACCGGCTGGGATTGCCTTATGCCCAGGCAAGTTGGTTTTTCATCATGGGAAATTTTGCTTCGGTGGTTGGCCTCTTTGCCATGTTTCGTTTTTCTCGTGGGACCACCGATCGGGGCATGGCGCTGTTTACCTCTTTTTTGGCCTTGTCCTCGCTCGTGACGCTTTACTTAGTAAGCACGTACCCGCGGTTTCTCGTGGTGGCTGCGATTTGGGGCATTACCCAATCCCTAATGGGGGCCTTTGGTAATCTGCTTTTGATCCACGGCACCGATCACGCTAGGCGGGGAAAGTATTTCTGCGGGCTGCATACTATGTACGGCCTTGCCTCATTGACTGCGCCTCTCGTTGTAGGAGAGGTGGTGCGCCGCCAGTTTTCTTTTGAGACCGCAGCGCTGGTTGCCGGGCCTCTCATCGTGATGCTGGTCGGTTTGGCCGTCGGTCTCAAAGAAAAAAACCACGAAGTCCCCAATAAGTCGGCCTCAAAGCTCAACGCAGTTCAAATTGGGATTCTTATCCTCTTTGGCAGCTATGTCGCAGGCGAGGTTCTTATCTCCAGTTGGATGGTCACTTTTTTAGTCGATTACCGCCAATTTTCCATGACCGAAGCGGGTCGGATACTTAGCCTCTTTTTCCTCGCCATGGCGCTGAGCCGGGCCGTCTGCTTTATAAGTTTGCCCCCTCGTTGGGAAGGGCGGTTGCTCGGGCTCTCTCTCCTGGTTGCCTTGTTTGGGGCTTTGCTTGGGCGATATTACTGGCCGCCCGCTTTGGCGTTAGCCGGACTGGTTGGCCCTTTTTTCCCTCTCCTCATGGCAAGAACGTCGAGGGTCTTTCCCAAGCAGACCCGGGCGCTCACTTTATGGATTGCGGGTGGGGTTCAGCTCTCCTTGATGGGTTCCCAGTGGGTGATGGGAAAGTGTGCCGACGCTTGGGGCATTCAAAACGCCTACCTTCTGCCTAACGGGTTTCTTATTCTGGCCTGTTTGACCCTGGTGGTTTACCTGCGGAGGGAAGTTCAGCATTTGAAATCAAGCTAGGCTTTTCGGGACCGGGTCAGGCGTGTATAGAGAGAGGTCTTCGTTTTGGTGAGCTCGCGTGGCGGAATCTGGTAGACGCAAGGGACTTAAAATCCCTTGGGTGTTTCACCCGTGCCGGTTCGATTCCGGCCGCGAGCAATCCCCCCTTATTACCTGGTTAAGACTGCCGGGCCTATCGGCCTGAAATCGTATTTAACGATTCGCGAAGTGACGCCATACCTTTGGGAATACCTTTGGGATTACTGCTAGTTCTGTTCTTTACGGTTTGGTGTTGGCTTGCTCGGAGCGCATTTTTTGAAACAACAAGAAGATGAAGTGGGACCACACTGTGATGCGGCCAAAAAGACCAAGAAGCGTAAAGAAATGGGTGAGAGAAACGCTGGTCCAACCAAATTCATTGATAAGGCGATTGATATCCCCGTTAGAATCTCCGGCGCCGCCCACTAGCGAGCCCATAGGCATTTGAGCTTTTCCACTGACGATATCCCGCCAGTAATGAGCATTCATCTCAAGACAATAAATGGCGACGAAAAGGGCGGCGAAACGAAATAATTTCCAATTCCAGAATTTCGGCAATTCGTAAAAAAAGGCAACGGCCAAAAATAGGGGCAGTAAGAATTGGCCTAGGATGCCTCCTAAAACAAAAAGCATGCTGACCGTCGCATCGGGCAACACAAAGGTCATGGCGAACTGAAGGATCAACACTCCACAAAAAAAATAGGTAAACGCCTTTAGCCCTTCTTGACGACCTTTGTTGGCCCAATAGCTAAGAGAGCCAGCTAAAATTGCGTACGTAACCAGTTTTGGGATTTTAAAGGGAATGGTCACCACCGCCAGAGGGATGGCGGGGGTTCCCCCAAGCCAGGAGGCAAGAGTGTGGCCCATCTCATGAAATTGTATGTCCAGACCTTTAAGAAGCATTGCCGGAAGTACGAGAAGGTCTGCAAGCCAAGCTAAGGAGAGGCAAATAGGGAAGGCCAGTAAACTCAACATAGGATCTCTGGGATCCAACCATTTGGTCTGCGGTTTCGTTTCCACCTTTAGTCGAAAGCGGCGGACTCGCCCTAGGCTTTCGTGAGAAATCAAAATTCCTTTGCAGCTCTGGCAAAAGTAAAGAGGCTCGGGAAAGTCCTTTGTGTAAAACAACTCTTGAAGGTGAAGGGCGGGGCAGTTGGGGCAGAGCATGAGAGACTGAGTGGCCAATTCCCAAGGAGCCCCCGGAAGGTCACCGATAGTAAGCGTTAGATTGGATAAGTCGCCGTTTCGTAACGAGATTGCTTTGCAGGGGACGCATTCCAGCCGGTGGCCCAGATCGGCAATGACTGAATCCACCAGCGGCTTTTGGCAGCTGGGGCAGAGTGACTCAGCTGTCTTTACTTCGGTCTGTTGCCGGTTTGGTTCCACTTTCACTTATCGGACCGCGTCGAGAAAACCTAAATAGGAATATGCAGATAAATATGCAGATAACCTCTCTATCCTAAGTTTTTTTCCAAAGTGTACCGATAACCATAAAGTGAAAAAGAGAAGCCGCACTAATGCCAATCAACGTGGATACGAGGCCCTTCAAGAGGTCGCCGTTCAGCTCATTGGATCCACTGCGCAAAAAGATCTGTTGACCTTTATCGTGACCAAAGCCGTAGAGCTTTTGGATTGCGATGCTGGCACATTGTATTTAAAGCGCGACTCGCGAACTGCGCAGTTTGCTGTCACGGTAAACCATTCTGTAAAATATGATTTCGATAGAGACATTGTTCCCATCGCCGGCGGTGGCATTGCCGCGTACGTTTTTCAAACAGGAAGCGAGATTCGCATTACCGATGCGTACCGGCTTCCTCCAAAATCCCCTTTTCGTTTTGACGATGAGTTTGATCGAAAGACCGACTACCGCACTCGTTCCATTTTAGGCCTTCCTCTGGTGAATTCTCAGGGTGAGCTTTTGGGCGTACTGCAGCTCATCAACCGAAAAAACAGTTTTAAACAAAAGTGGCCGTCCAAGAATTTAAAGGCATTGGAAAAGATGCCTGCGTTTAGCAACGACGATGCCACGCTCATGAGAAGCTTCGCCGCTTTGGCTTCAGCTAGCATTGAGAAAGCCACTCTCTACCAGAGCATCGATAATTTATTTAAAGGGTTTATTAAGGCGTCAGTTCAAGTCATTGAAGAGCGCGATCCTGCTACTAAGGGGCATTCAGAAAGGGTAGCCGTCCTTTCTGTCGAGCTAGCAAGACGGGTGAATGACTGTCAAGATACCGAAGTTCGGCACATCACTTTCACGGATAAACAAATTGAAGAACTCCAGTACGCCTCATTGCTGCACGATTTTGGCAAAGTAAGTATTCGGGAATCGGTATTGTTAAAAGAGGCAAAACTGTATGAAGTGGAGCGCCTTAAAATGCGTTCTCGCTTTGATCTCTTTAGCCATGCTGCTGAAATTCTCCTTTATCGCGATTACATTGGCGAGCTGATGCGCGGGGGACGGGCTCCTGATGAATTCACTATTGCTCAGATTGAAAAAAGAGTCCGGGAAAAACGCAGTGAGATCGAA
>JAYVQZ010000362.1:0-21076 GCA_043776735.1 Deltaproteobacteria bacterium
GCCTGCTATAGCCGTTGTTTTCTTAGTGGGCATGAAGAACGCCGTGAATTTTATCGATGGCATCGATGGGTTGGCCGGCGTCGTTCTTATTGCCGGAAGCGTGGGTTACCTTTTTTTAGCCCAACCTTTTGAAGAGGTTTCAGGCAGTGTCTGGCTAATCTCGCTACATTTGGGCACCTTGGTCCCCTTTTTGTACCTAAATGTTTTTCGGCGCGCTGGTTTTTTGGGAAATGTCGGGAGTTACTTTTTTAGCTTTCTTCTTGGAGTCGTCCATCTGGGTTTACCGCTCCAGTCCCGCTTTCTCATTCCCAAGCTCTCGATTTCCGTGCTCTGCTTTTTAATTCCGGTCGCCGATTCGCTGACTGTGATCACCTTGCGTCTGCTCACTCACCGGTCGCCATTCCAACCGGATAAGGGACACCTTCACCATCGTCTGGTTCGTACTGGATTAAATTTGCGCCATATTCTGTTGATCTTTGCCTCTTTAGAAGTCTCTGGATTGGCCCTTGCCTGGATCATGGGAAAAGAGCCTTCCATACGGGGAACCTGGCTGCCGTTTCTTGTTGGGGGGAGCGAAGTGGTGACCACTGCTCTTCTAATTCTGTTAGTGGAGAAGGCCTCTCGCCGCCGAGTTCAGGACTACCTTAAAGCCTTGGGCTTGGGCCAAAAGGTCCGTTTTGCTTCTTACAAATTGACGGGTGCTCACGGCAACCATTTTACTTGGCGGGAACTAAAGCGCGTAGAAGCCATGATCAATACCGAGATCCGCATCTCCGACCTCTGTTACGTAGACGCGCCCAATACTGTTTTTCTCGTGACGCGGGGAAATCTGGACTCTTTCCAACGGGTTCAAAAAAGGGTCGATAATATCCTTGAGCGGGAAAAGATTGGCCTCCAAGAGCCCGTCCAGACCGGCGAGTACAGGGCCCACTTAGAAGAAACCTCGTCCCCCCTTCGCAAGGCCGTCTAGCTTAAGTAAGGTGGTTGAGCTAGTTTAATGGGCTATGCCAACGCCCCGATTTCAAGCCATTCGCCGCCTTCTGGTTGAGCTAAAAGACCGGAAACTGGTCATTGGCATCGTCCTTTTATTGGGGCTTGTGATTGCCGCTGTGCAGCCCGTCGCTCTTAGGGTCACCGAACAGGTGATTGATGAACTGCGAAAAGGGCAGATTAGCGCCTACCTGCGCCGGATTCCTTTCCTGTTTATCGCCATTTTTGCTGTCAGCGGTTTTGCCAAATACTTTCACAATTCCCTGCGCCGGGTCCTTAGCGAAGAGGTTCTCGTTCGGATTCGTGCCCGCCTTTTTAACAAGTTTCTTATTTCCCCCATTCCCCATCTGGACAATCAAAAATCCGCCAATCTGCTTGCAGGATTTCAAAACGATCTGACCCAGATTTCTCAGGGGTTAGAAACGATGACGATGGGCCTTAAAGAGCCATTCACCTTTATAGGGCTGATTGCTACCGCCTTTTACTGTGACGTTTGGCTCACCTTAGGTACCCTATTAACAGCCCCTCTTATCATTTGGCTCTTCTCTTGGTCGGGCGCTGCCGTGAAGCGGTATTCGACGAGCGGCTTGATTCATTTTTCTGAGCTTTTGGTTGTCGTCAGCGATGCATTAACCGGCATCCGCGTAGTGAAAGCCTTTCACTTAGAGCCGATGCTTCGAGAGAAGCTGGCATACGTTCAAGCCCGTTACTTTGACGTGCTTAAAAAATCGATTCGCGTTCAGGAAGTGGCTACACCGGCCGTGGAGTTTGTGGGGTCCTTGCTGATTGCTGGAGTGATCACCTACGGCGCCTATCGGGTGGAGAGTGGCGCTATGACGGCAGGAAAGCTCATTGCTTTTATGATTGCCATTGGCCTTGCCCAGATGCCCATTAAGCAGCTCAATAACTGTTGGCTTAAGTTGAAAGCGGCAGAAGCTGCCGCCGAGCGAATTTATGCGATGCTCGATGGTCCGGAGGAAGTGTGGGCTCCTCAGACTGTGCGAGTGAATCGTTTTTCGGACCGGATTGTATTTGAAAATGTGGGCATTCACCTGGGTGAGCGAGAGGCGGTCCGTAATGTCTCCTTTGAATTGGTGGCCGGAAAATCGCTGGGGATTGTAGGCGAGAGCGGGAGCGGGAAGACAACGTTACTCAATTCGCTTTTGCGTTTTAATGAGCTCTCCTCAGGCCAAATTCTTATCGACGGTATCGACATTCGGCAAATTGCCTTGGAAGATCTCCGCAGTCTGATGGCCTACGTTACCCAAGAAACGTTTCTCTTTAACGACACCATTTCTGAAAATATCCGTTTTGGCAGGCCCGATGCCTCGGTCACTGAGATTGAGCGGGCTGCCGAACTAGCTCATTGCACCGACTTTATTAACCGCTGCGCGAAAGGATTTCAGACCGAAATTGGCGAGCGTGGCGTGCGGTTGAGTGGCGGGGAACGACAGCGCGTTGCGATTGCACGCGCTTTTTTAAAAGGTGCGCCTTTGTTGCTGCTCGACGAAGCCACTTCCAATTTGGATAGCCACTCCGAAGGGGTCGTTCAAGAGGCCTTGGATAGGTTGATGGAAGGGCGCACCTCTTTGGTCGTGGCTCATCGGCTTTCCACGGTCTCGCGAACGGATAAAATATTGGTCTTTTCCAATGGCCATCTGGTGGAACAAGGCGATCACAGAGAACTTATCTCGGTTAAGGGACAGTATTTTGGGCTTCTTGAAAAGCAGCAAGGGCGGGGACAGTTATCCCTTTGAGGTCGGTTTTTCAGTGGGTTTTTCCACTACTGTGGTGGGGTTGAACTCCAGGGGGCGAAAGTCCGTATCATCTACCAGTCGCATGACCACACCGGTGTTTTCGTAGTCGGAAGACTTCACCGTACCGTACATCTTTTTGACTAGCATTTCATGAGCCTCTTGGGTGAGGTCCTCAATCACATTTTGGCGCCGGTCAAAAGGCACATGGGCCGGGGTGGAATCTAAGTAAACCAAGTACTGCTCAGCCAGTTGCTTGGTGAATGCCGCCGAGTCTTCGTACGAGCGGGTTACTAAGAAATGCTCAAACAATTGAAATAGGGGGTCCATACGCTTTTTTAACAGGCGGGGAGTGGGGCTGGTTTTAGGAGCCTTGCCTTGCCTGCGTTTTGGTCCGGGATTTTGCATTCTATCTATCGTTACGGAGTTGTTGGTTCCTTTCTTTAGGCTTCGTTAGTGAAAAATGTCGCACAATTAAGCAAGGCAACTATCAGAAATATTGAAGTTTTCTCCTTAGTTGAGCCATGGGGGCGGTTCTTTAGACGTTTTGCTCATCAGGTTAGCCTCAAAACCGTTCTGGGAGCCTAATTTTAGGCTCAGTGTGGCGCGGCTGTTGGCCGCCCCTTTGCAATTTCAAAGGGGAACACACGGCACTCAGCTTAGTATGACAACAAAGAGCGTATACAAATTGAACACACTGCTAGCAAAGCCTAAGGCTTTGCCCAGCAATAGGGGCTTGGTTCTCATCCTGGCCTTGCTCCTGGTGAGCATGCTCTTGCCAGCCTGTGGAAAGAAGTGCCAACAGGTGACGACTCCCTTTAAGTATTTATCGGACACTCCTTGGCGTTTGGCGGAGACCACAGATCCCTCCAAGACGTTTAGAGCGCTTAATAACTACACCTTTCCGGTCTTCTCTTTCACACTCAATTTTCGAGGGGATGTGAAGACGGTAATCAACAATGAACAGTTTGATAGCGCCCTTTGCAACCTAGCCTACCAAGTAGACCCCGGGGGAAATGCCGTGAAAATTAAGTTTAGCGAAGGGGCTGGCGCCACCCCCAACCAAGGGGCTGATCCCAATCAGACAACGAGCCTACCCAACTGCCCCTTTAAGGACACCATCGGGTATACCTACAAAGTGGGACGCAGTTTGGAACTCACCGACCAAAAATCGGGTAACTATTATCGATTTGTTCCGTTTTTAGGAATTATCCAGCCCGACGATGTCTGCACTTTTTGATTGCTAGGGCCCCTCTTTTTCGCTATTTCAACCATCATACTGGGCATAACGCCGCGTTTCTTTGTAGTACGAAGAGACCGGAATCCCATTCTAAAGGTGATTTATGGCGGATTTGATGGGTCGATTCAATTTGAACGAGTGGAAAAAATGGGTGGAGACAGACCTCTCTAAGAACTTAAAGTCCACTCTGACTACCTATGAAAAAAAGGTACAAGGATTGGCGTCCGACCTAGAACTCAAAGGCAAAGAAGCCCGCAAAAAAGGCGAAGTCCATCTTGATAAATGGGTAAAGAACCTTAAAAAATCCCGCGCGGATGTTGAAAAACGGGTTTCCACACTGGTGAATGCCGAAGCGGTAAAACTGAGCAAAAGTTTTTCTGAGATGCTTAAAAACTTACGAGCTGCTGCCAAGAGCGCTGCTCCTGAAGTCGTAAAAGCAAAACCCTCAAAAGGAACTGCTAAAAAAAAAGCCTCAAAAAGCCAAGCCCCCGAAAGCGCGGCGGTAAAAGGGCGAAAGCCTAAAGTCCGGACCAAAGCCAAGAACGGAACTTCGCGTTTAGCCAAGCGAATTTCGGATTCTCTTACGGGAAGCCCTTCGTCTCTGTCCCACTAAAAGACATAGAAGGCTTCAAATTCAGGAATGCGCGTATTTCACAGATGGGAAGAGGTGCCGTCCGACCTTAAAGGCGGCCCCCTAGTCATTGGTAATTTCGATGGCCTCCATCTGGGTCACCTTTCGCTTCTGGAATGTGCAAAGAAAAAAGCGGCGAAAAACGGCCGAGAGGTCTCGCTGCTTACCTTCTTCCCCCACCCTGTTGAAATTCTGTTTCCCGATCGCAAGTTACCGCACATTACTACTGCGAGTGAGAAGCTTGCCCTACTCAGTGACTTAGGCATCGACAGCGTGATTGTCGCCCCTTTTACTTCGAAAATGGTGCAAACCACAGCAGAAGATTTTTTTGAAAAGTATGTCTGGGCCACTTTTGCTCCTAGTTCCCTCCACGTGGGATCTGACTTTCATTTTGGAAAAGGACGGGAGGGAAATGAGGCCTGGCTGCGTCAGAAGGCCAGCGAAAAGAAGTTTGAACTCTGTCTGAGCCCTCTGCTCGAAAAAGAGGGAGTTCGGGTAAGTAGCACGGCGATTCGCAAATATCTGGCCGAGGGGGATGTGGTCGGTGCCCAGGAGATGCTCGGGCGACCCTATAGCGTCAGCGGTCAGGTGGAGCACGGCGATCATCGGGGGAGTGGACTGGGTTTTCCTACGGCCAACGTCTCTTATCCCGATGATAAGATTTTGCCGAAAAATGGGGTCTATGTGACCCAGGTCTATTGGCAGAAGGAAGTTTTCCCTTCGATTACCAACGTGGGGGTTCGCCCCACGATACCGAGTGGTGCTACGCCGAAGCCTAGGATTGAAGTTCACCTTCTCGATTTCAACAGTCGGCTTTACGATGAGGTTCTTACGGTCCATTTTCTCGCCCGGGTTCGGGATGAGAAAAAGTTTGGATCGTTGGATGAACTAAAAACCCAAGTGAATAGCGATATCGCCAGCGCTAAGCGGTGGTTCGAGAAAGAAAAGCAAAAATGAGCGCCTCTCTCCCTCTTCACGTTTTGATATTAGCAGCGGGCCAGGGCAAGCGGATGAAGTCAGCATTGCCTAAAGTTATCCATCCCGTGCTCTTTCGCCCCATGCTTCACTATGTAATCGACCTGGCCAAAAACTTGGGCGGGACCAGCATCACTGTGGTGGTGGGGCATGAAGAAGAGGCAGTGCGAAAGAGTTGCCAGAGTTATCCCGAAGTTCGCTTTGTTCGCCAGACTCAGCAAAGAGGAACGGGAGACGCGGTACTTGCCGCTCAAGCAGTGCTTGCAGGAGAACAAGGGTCACTGTTGGTTCTCTCCGGTGATGTGATTCTAGTGGAACTAGAGACGGTAAAAGCGCTTTTGGAAACCCACCGAACGGCTGGGGCCGCCGGGACCGTAGGAGTCGCCACGCTAAAAGACTCTGAAGGCTATGGGCGGATCTTGCGTGAGGGAAAAAAATTAGCGGGCATTCGTGAGGATGCCGACTGTTCTCCTACCGAACGCGACATCAAGGAAGTAAACAGCGGACTCTATTGCTTTGATCTTCCCCTCCTGTTTTCTGCTCTCAAGGGGTTGGGAAATTCCAATGCGCAGGGCGAGTTTTATCTCACTGACGCGGTGGTGGGTCTGACTCGTGCCAAAGGTGGCGTTGAACTTTTCTCGATTGAAAACTCTGAGGAAATGCTTGGCATTAATGACCGTTTTTCGTTGGCTGAAGTTGAGAAGAAGATGCAGTCACGCATTAATCGCCAGTGGATGTATCACGGGGTTTCGATGCGCGACCCTTCCACTATTTGGATCGACAGCATGAGCCGTTTAGGAACCGACGTGGTGATCGAGGGGCCGGTCACCCTTCAAAACACGGTGGTAGGTGATTTTGCTCATATTGAGTCAGGCTCTCGTCTGGTGAATTCAAAAGTAGGCAAGCACTGCCATGTAAAACAGGGCAGTTATGTAGAAGATAGCGAGTTGGGAGAAGAGACTACGGTGGGGCCCTATGCTCACCTGCGCCCTGGTTCGGTACTCGGCAAAAAAGTTAAGATTGGAAATTTCGTTGAGATAAAAAAGAGCGTTTTTGGTGATGGCGCCAAGGCCTCGCACCTTTCCTATATTGGCGATGCGGAGATTGGAAAAAATGTGAATCTGGGTTGCGGGTTTATTACCTGTAACTACGATGGCATCAACAAGTCGAAGACGGTAATCGAAGATGATGTTTTTGTAGGCAGCGACTCCCAGACCGTGGCTCCTGTGAAAATTGGTCGGGGCAGCTACATCGCCTCAGGCACGACGGTGACTCACGAAGTCCCCCCCGACAGCTTGGCGATAAGCCGCGGCAAACAACAGACGAAGATCGGTTACGCAGCGCGCCTAAGAGCCCAACAGGCCGCCAAGAAAAAGCAAAAAGGTACTTAGTACCTTTTTGCCGGGCCCGGGAGTCTCAACCGTGCTTATTGGCTCCCAATTGTGAAATTTCCTTCAAATTTGATTTCTAATTCAATGGTTTACGCCATGCATTCAATCGCTAAGTAAATTCCCCCTCTTAGCCGATGAGATCTTAGGTATAATAACGGGGTAGTCCTGTCTTAAGCTGAGTTCCGATTTACCCCAAAAATTTTAAGAATCCGCCTTTCGGAGGAAACGAAAATGTCCCTCTCCGTTAAACGCCGCTCACAGAGTGGTTTTACTCTCGTCGAACTTCTTATCGTGGTCGCCATCATTGGCGTCTTGTCGACAATCGGAGTTCCCACTTTTCGCCGAATGGTTCAAAAAGCCAAAAAGTCGGAGGCTAAAGTTAACCTTGGCGGAATTTATACTGCGGAGAATGCTTTTTATTCTGAGTATGGCTTGTACGGAAATAACTTGGAAAGAGTCGGCTTTGAAGCCGATGGGGCAAGCACTGCAATCTATACCATTGGGTTTTTCGATAACGGCTGCAAGAGTGTTACCGTCGCACCGGCTTCCGCGGCCGACAGTAACTTAGCCTCTCAGCTCATTACTGCTTATCCTGACTACATCGTTGGTACCGTGACGAAAGCAGGAAATACGAAGCTTACTGGTTGCAACGATGCCGCGACAGCGGCTGTTCCGGCCGTAGTAGGTCCTCCTGCAGTAGCAGCAATCCCAGCGGCCCCGTGTGACGTGGCCCCTAAAGGAGTCGAGTTTAATTCCTTTAGAGCCTGTGCCGTAGGTCCAATTGCTCCTGGCGTCCTAATCGGTGACTCTGGCAGAATGGACGTATGGATTATGGACAATAAGCGAAATATTATAAATAGTCAGGACGGCGTCGGACGATAACCGTCAAAAGGGGTCAATCGACTTCCGAGGCTTTCGGGGAGCATCCCCTGTCTTTTGTCGTGACCTTTGAAGTTCTCTCCTCACTTCTCAACTTCTCCCACATAACCACTTGCTGACCTTGGCGATTTCCACTTTGAATGATTTGTCACAAGCCGCGAAGCGGCGGTGCGCAAAGGTATGGCGTCACTTTGCGAAATTCGGTTGAGACTCCCGTTCCTTCGGTCGGTGCGATAAGATTGTCTTTTAAAAGGGACCTGGTGCGCCCCATTGGGGGGACGCTGAGGCGCACCAGTTTAGAGAAAGTAATATTAGGCTGAGGCCTCTTGGTTCATCTCTTCTTCATCCTCATCCGCCACACTCAAGGCACCTAGACCATACTTGTCTACTCGGTAGCGCATGCTGCGGAAGCTGATTCCTAAGAGCTTTGCGGCCTTCTTCTTCACGCCACCCGTCGATTGAAGGGCTTTGGTCAAAAGGGTCCGTTCGAACTCGGCCACCAAACGTTCCAAATCAATTCCTGCCTGAGCGTCAATCTCAATGCGATGAGCATCAAGCTGACCGTTTGAGGAAGGCTCTGCCTCCAAAAGATGGCGAGGCAAGCTCTCGGGAAGGATCATGACACCGGGCTCTAAAGCCACCGTGCGCTCCATGATGTTTTCTAGCTCTCGAACGTTACCTGGATAGTGGTAACGCTTCAGAACGTCCATGGCTTCCGTACTAATCTTCTTAGCCGTCATGCCCAAGGCTTTGGAGAACTTCTCAAGGAAGTGGTTTCCTAGCATCGGGATGTCTTCTCGTCGCTCACGCAACGGCGGACAATGAATCTGAATCACGTTCATGCGGTAGAAAAGGTCCTCTCGGAACCGTCCGCCACGAACTTCGTTATCAAGATTTTTATTGGTAGCGGAGATAACGCGCACGTCGACTGTAATGTCTTCGGTGCCGCCCACTCGTTTGAAAGTACCTTCTTGGATCACGCGAAGTAGTTTTACTTGCATCGTGAGGGGAAGTTCTCCCAGCTCATCCAAAAAGATAGTTCCCGTGTTAGCCACTTCAAAGAGTCCTCTCTTATCGGCAATAGCACCGGTAAAAGATCCCTTCTTGTGTCCAAACATCTCACTTTCCATGAGATTTTCAGGAATCGCTCCGCAGTTCACCGTAACAAACGGCCTGTCTTTAAGCGCGCTGTTGTAATGAATGGCCCGAGCAATGAGCTCTTTACCAGTTCCGCTCTCACCCGTGATGAGCACCGAGCTCTTGGTATGAGCTACCCGTTTCACCATATCGTAGATACGGAGCATAGGAGGCGCTCCGCCAATGATATTGTCGAAGGCGTACTTGGTTCCCAGTTCTCGTTTTAACTGAACATTCTCTGCCTTGAGGCTTCGTTGTTCTAGCGCTTTTTGAATGATGAGACGGACTTCATCAATCTTAAAAGGCTTTTGAATATAGTCATAGGCGCCAAGCTTCATGGCTTCAACAGCGGTTTCGGTAGAACCGAAAGCCGTAATCATAATGACAGCCATCTCGGGATCGATCTCTTTCACCTTAGTGAGAAGATCGAGACCAGACATCTCGGGCATCTGAATATCAGAAATAATAAGATCAACAGCCTGCTTTTTAAGCTTCTCTAACGCTTCAACACCGTTAGAGGCGGTAATGACTTCATAGCCTTCCCGTTTGAGCATGATCTCAAAAAACTCTCTAATACTCTCTTCATCATCGACAACAAAAATTCTACCAACGGCCATTAGTCACCTCAGCATCAACAACGTTCAAAAAAGAAGGGAACTATTTAAGAGCATTCGTCCAAGACAAAGGTAGGGAGATAGGGAACTCTACCAACATACCGCTCGTCTTAGCCGGGGCACTTACGCAAATCTCCAGACTTACCATCTGCAAACTTGCTCAACTTCACTAAACTGTCGCCTATAGGGAGCAATCCCCGTACCAGGCGAAAAAAAGGATAAGTAGCTGAAAGCTGTAGTTGGGCTTTTTGTATTCTGTAAAAGGACGCAAGACTCTTGTAAAAAACTGGTGACTTTTTTGGCGCGCTAGAAAAAATCCATCACTCAGCGGTGTGCATTCTCGGGAGATTTACTTGAGAACACATCGCCTTAGAGGCAAAAGGAAGGCGTATTCGCACTAGGTTCGTGGAATTTGGAGCAGAAGTTAGCTGACTTTATTTTTGGTTATCTAGAAAAAGGGTCGAGAAATCTGTATTCTCACCGGAATACAAAAAATAATGTCGAACGTCTTTACAATCCGAAGAGAATTACTGGAAGAATACGATTGAGACTCCCGGGATATTGGCCCGAGAGATCATTGTAGCCAACGGTCCATGGTCACTTTGGCAGCCACAAACGTGGAGTAGTTTTCCGTGTTGGCGGGAAGTCGGTCAAACCATTTCAAAAAATCCGTGGCAAGCGGGCGTAACTTTTCTTTCGGAACGCCCCGCTCTTCTAAAAAAATAACGCGATGGAAAAGGCATTCGCCACGAAGTGGGTCTTTAACGTCCGTATTCTTTATGCAAGCGGCAAACCATCGAAGGGTCTCCTCACTGGGAAATTGTGCCAAAGGGGCCTGAAACCAGCGAATAAACCTTAAAGAGTCATCAAGCTCCTTCTTCTTTTCTCTGGTGAAACGTCCCGTTGGGTCGGATTTTAATCGGAGAATGGGTTCGCTCATCAAATGGGCGAATCGTTTCTGGTTCTCTTCATCCCACACTTCGTTTGGTGATAAGAGCAAGCCTAGCAGGTAGGTCTCTTCACAGAGGCGGGGATTGCCTGAGAAAGGGGACAAACAATACACGCGCTTTAATTCTTTCCAAAGATCTAGCTTAAGTCGTTCGCCCTGGGTAACTAAACGAAATAGGTTATCTCGATTTACCGTACCACCAGCAACTTTTTCGCGTAATTGAAAGACGTCGGTCTGTGCGTTGTCGAAAAGGGCTTTCGCCGATTTTTCATTTAGTTCGGACTTGTCCAGCCGTTGAAGTCGGTTTGCTTTGGCTGCAATCAACTTGGTAATGCTGGGGCTGAGTATTTCAGCCGCGAGCAAAGTTTCAAGCTCACCAATATCTGCCCGTAATAGGGAATCTCTAACCTTTTCTTCTGCCAAGCGCTGGCGTGCTAGCTTGAGATGGGAATTGCCGATTGGCAATTTGCTAGCAAGTAGCGCGAGTCCCCCCTGGCGAATCTGAAAGGCTCGAATCTCCGGAAACGTCTTGGCCATTGTCTTTATCGTCGTTGCCAGGAGTTCTTCAGTAAAAAACTGAGTTGGTACCCATTGTACAAAAACTCCGTCTACGGAAAGGTTGCTCCCTATCACTTTGTAAAATTCTTGGGTGTAAAAGAGTTCGGACTCCTTCAGCGAGGGTTCTTTTGGACCGACAATAATGACTTCATAGGGGGTAATATTTTGAGCGAAAAAGGGAATTAGGGCCGATTGATGGATCTTAACTTTTGAGTCCTGTGAAACCTTATTGTTGTAGAAATCAAACGCCTCCCGCTGTTGCGCCACAGCCGGTGAGGCTTCGATCACATGAATGTCGGTAGCTGTGTCGTGGGCGGCTACGGCTTCCACGGTAACTCCATTTCCCCATCCGATGACGGCCGTTTTTCCAGCATGGAGAGAGAGTAATTGGGGCAAATGACCTAACAAAAGCGATGAAAAGAGACCGCTGCGAGTGTCTCCGTCACTTTGCCCATTCACAAAAAGAGTCCTCGCGACTTCCCTTCCGTTTTCTACAATTTTACTGATAGCAACCGAGGCGTCCGGATAGTCCATATAAATTACCGGTTCGGCTCCCTCATTCAAAATGGCGGTAAAGGCGTCGCGACCTAGGTTGCTCATTGGGGTGGTCGATACCAAGCTGAAAGGGGTCAGGAAATGGGCATCCAAAAACCGCGGGGCGATGGTGATCGTAAAAATCAGAACTAAGCAGCTGGCCAGGGCGAGGTTTCTTTCCTTACCTTGAAAGGAAATGCAGAGCGATAGTCCATGAGCTGCAGCAAAAATTACCAAAAACGCCTTTGCTAGCCCGCCAAGCCCGATTGAACCATATAGAGAAAAATGGACGATTAAAATTCCTAGCATTCCCCCGGAGGCATTTGCGGCAAATAGCTGTCCTGCGCGATAGCCTAGGACAGAGCCCTCCGATTTAAATGAGGAAAAACACAGAGGAAGTGCCCTCCCTAAAAAGAAAGAGGGAGTTCCTAATAAAAGAAAATAGGCCCCACATAAAACAAATTCAAAGTACCAGAGGCTCATTTCCTTCTCGGCATAGCGGGACCGAAGGAGGTAATTCCAATAGGGCCAATACGATAGGGTTAGGTAGACGGCGATAAAAGCCAACAACGAGGCAAAAAGAGTGAGAGCCAGTGACTGCGGTGTGGAGAATTTCCGGTTTTCAAAAATTGACCCAAAGCCCATTCCCAATAGGAGAAGGATTGGAATTATTGAAAAGCCATCGACCATTGGCCCAATGGCTAATTGGCCAAAACGCACTATGACCTGAGCGAATCCCAAAAGAAAGACCCCTTGCAGGAATGATATTCCGAGGAGGAGTTTCTGATCTGGGCGCAGTGGGCCCATTGTAGTCGGTGGCAGGAGGGTGAGGGGAAACCGAGGCCGAATATAAAAGTAGACGGTGGCCACTACTGCCAAATGGAGAATGGATGCCACCAGGAGAGACGCCCATAGGCCAAAAGAGGGAATAAGAAAAAGCTCCGCAACACCCAAACCAAGTCCGCTTCCCAAAAGAAACCACCCGTAAATCTGGGATTGTGTGCGACGCGGATCTTCAACGCTGCTGCCTATTATTTGGGTGAGCAGCGGCACTCCTGCCCCCCATAGAAATGCTAACGGAAGCATTAACAAAAAAGTGAGTGCAGGCGTCTTGGCCAACCATCCCGAAGTGAATATCGGCGAGAGCACAGATACCCAAATGCCCAGCATGGCTTGTGATAGGGCGAATACAGTCCATAGTGGTTGCCCACGCGTTCGACTTAAACGGCCAAATACGAAAAAGCTGATTGCCCAAAAGCCGAAAAAAAAGGGAAAAAGCGTCCAGTTGTCGGGTCCTACATAGAGCATAGCGTAACGCAACACCACTGCCAGCGAGAGCAGGCCGCCAAAAGCGGAAACAAACAGGCAAACTAAAGCTATGGGAAAGAGTGTCATTCCCTTAACTATCGGAAAAATATTAGAAAATCTTGAAGTGGAAATCTTGAAGTGGACTTGAGAGGCGCTAACGAGCAATCGTTAGCCGAAGAGTCTCAGGCTACTTCAAAGCAGCTAACTTTATGAGTAGCACCGCCGCCTTTGTGCTCTAGCTGCGGTGTTTCTTTGCGGCAGCGATCGGCCGCCAATGGACAACGCGTGTGAAAGGCACATCCCGAAGGGGGATTTAGCGGTGAAGGGAGTTCTCCTCGGACTACGCGCGCCGCGTTGGATTTGTAATGGGCCGGATCGGGAATGGGGACTGCGGCCAAGAGAGCTTTGGTGTACGGGTGTTTGGGGTTTGAAAAGAGCTCACCTACTGTGGCGGTTTCAACAATTTTGCCCAGATACATTACGGCAACGCGATCGCAAAGGTACCGGACCACCGCGAGATTATGAGAGATGAAGATCAAGGAGAGGTTTCTCTCTTTTTGGATCGTGCGGAGAAGATTTAAAATCTGAGCCTGAACGGAAACGTCTAGGGAGGAGGTGGGCTCATCGGCAATAAGAACTTTCGGGTCTAAAATGAGTGCCCGTGCAATGGCGATGCGCTGCCGTTGACCGCCAGAAAATTCGTGGGGGTACCTGGAGAGTACTTTACGAGCAAGGCCAACGCTGTCTAACGTCGCTTCAATTTTCTTGCGAAGGTCAGCAGCGCTAAGGTTTTGGTGAGTGCGCAGCGGTTCAGCAAGGACCTCACCAACGGTCATCCTCGGATCTAAAGACGCGTACGGATCTTGAAATACCATCTGTATGAGGGGGCGGGCCGCACGAAGAGCACTTTTATTGAGGGCAAGAAAATCTTTGCCGCCCACTTCAACCGATCCGCTGGTGGAGGGTATTAAGCGGAGGATGGCGCGCCCTAAAGTGCTTTTTCCACAGCCAGACTCTCCTACAAGGCCTAAAATTTCGCCCTCTTTCACATCGAGGGAAACGCCGTCGACAGCTCGCAACGTCTGGCTTGGCCGTAGAAGAGAAAAAGAACGATTTACCTTAAAATGAACCTTTAAATCTCGAATCCGCGCCGTAAAGTTTGTCATTTCACCAACTCCTCAACATGACAGTAGGTCTGGTGATTAGGGGAAAGAGAACGCACCTGAGGGAAAGTATTTTCGCAAATCTCCTTCTTAAGCGAGCAGCGCTCATAAAACGGACAGCCGCTTTTGAGCCTGGTGATGTCGGGCGGTAATCCTGGAATCGACGGAATCTCTGTGGCCGGTCGGTCCACGCGCGGCATCGATCGGAGTAGGGCCTGGGTGTAGGGATGCCCGGAGCGATAAAAAATATCTTCAGCATTCCCATATTCAAAGGAACGCCCCCCATACATCACTAGAACCCGATCTGCGATTCCCGCCACCACACCAAGATCGTGGGTGATAAAGAGAATGCTCATCCCCGTCTCTTTTTGCAGGTCCTTTAATAGGTCTAGAATCTGAGCTTGCACGGTAACGTCCAACGCGGTTGTCGGCTCATCGGCAATAAGCAGTTTGGGTCGGGTGAGTAGCGACATCGCTATCATGACTCGTTGGCGCATCCCTCCCGAAAATTCATGCGGATAGGCATTCAGAGCATGGGCCGAGTCTTTAATCCCTACACGCTCCAGGGCCCCCTGCGCTTGGATTAGGGCATCTTTTTTTGAGATCGTCTTGTTATGAATCCTTAAAGGTTCCGCCACCTGAAATCCAATTTTGAGATAGGGATTTAGCGAGGTCATCGGCTCTTGAAAAATCATGCTGATCTGATTGCCGCGGTAGTGGCGCAGCTGTGCCGAAGATAAAGAGAGGAGATTCGTACCTTCAAACTCCACGCTGCCACCATCGATTTTCATCGGCGGCATGGGCAATAAGCCCAAATAAGACATTTGGCTCACCGATTTTCCGCTGCCTGATTCACCGACCAAACATAGGGTTTCTCCCTTTTCGATCTCTAGACTTAGCCCATTGACTGCGCGGGCAATACCCCGACGTGTGTGGAAACTAACGCGCAAATCTTGAATTTTAAGTAAAGCCACTAGTCACGTGCTCCCTTAGGGTCGAGAGCATCTCGGAGTCCATCGCCTAAAAAGTTAAGGGAGAAAAGCGTGAGCGAAAGTGCCATTGCGGGAGCGACGAGAAGCCGGGGTGCAACTTCCATGGCCTCTACCCCCGAAGAGATCAGCGTCCCCCAAGACGCCATCGGGGCCTGAACTCCAAGACCCAAAAAGCTTAGGAATGCCTCTTCAAGAATTACCGTAGGCACCGTAAGCGTGAGGTAAACGATTACGGGTCCTAGACAGTTTGGAATGAGATGGTGCAATAGGATCTTAAAATCGCTTACGCCGATGGACCTAGCAGCCTCAACAAACTCTTTTTGTTTTAGCGACATCACCTGGCCGCGAACAATGCGCGCCATGGTCAGCCATTGAGTTAGGCCCAACGCAACGAAGAGCAGAATAAAATTTCGCCCGAAGTAGACCATCAAAATGATGACCAGAAAGATGTAGGGAAGGGCGTAAAGCACGTCTACCGCTCGCATCATCCAATTGTCGACACGGCCGCCAAGAAACCCCGCGATAGCTCCGTAGAGAACTCCGATCATTACACTGACCAAAGACGCCAGGATTCCAACGAGTATCGATACCCGTCCCCCGTAAAGAAGTCGGGTAAATAGATCGCGACCCAAATTGTCTGTGCCTAATAGGTATTGGGCAGAGGGCGGAGCCATAGTTAGGGATAGGTCTTGTGTTTCAAAAGCGTGGGGCGCTATCCAGGGCGTGAGAATGCAGACAGTGACTTCGAATAGAAGAAAAACACCACCGAGCATTGCCAGTTTATTTTTTTTAAGGCGATAAAAGGCATCCTGCCAGAGGCTAGTACCCTTTTCTTCTATGGAAATCTCTGGGGTTGGTTTGTCTGACATGGCTACCGGAATTGCTGGACTACTCATAGCGTACCCTTGGATCCAGGAAAGCGTAAATGAGATCGACAAAGAGATTGCAGAAAAAAATCAAAGTGAAATAGAGCAGCGCGGTCCCCATCACCACGGTGTAATCGCGATTGAGAGCACTCTCGACGAAAAAACGGCCCAACCCGGGAATGTTAAAGATAGTTTCGGTGACTAAGGCTCCGGTAATAATTCCAGCCAACGCAGGCCCTATGTAAGAAACCACGGGCAATAGGCCCCCTTTTAAACTGTGACGAAGAAGAATCTGGGTCTCGGTAAGCCCTTTCATTCTTGCTGTGCGGATAAAATCTTGCGATCGAATCTCCATCAGCCCGCCCCGGGTAAGCCGTGAAATATAAGCAGCGTAAGCTAGCCCCAGCGTGAGTGACGGTAGAATGCGGTCCTTCCAAGATGCCCATCCGGCCACAGGCAGCCAATCAAAGTGAAGCGCGAAGATGAGAACTAAGACGGGGCCAATCACAAAAGTGGGCAAAGAGATTCCGATCAGGGAAAATCCCATAGGGAGGTAATCCATCCACGTGTTTGGTCTAGTGGCCGCCAAAAGCCCAGAGATCAAACCGATGAAAAGCGCCCACGCCAACGAAATCAGTCCGAGCTCGGCCGAAACCGGTAGCGATTCGGCGATGATTTCATTCACCGTTCGGTTGGAGTGGCGAAAGGAAGGGCCTAAATCTCCTCGCGAAAGATCCCCCAAGTAACGCAGGTATTGCAAAGGTAGGGACTCATCGAGGTGATACTTGGCATTGAGGTTTTTAAGTATCTCCGGAGAGACCTGTTTTTCAGAATCAAACGGTCCCCCCGGGGCAAAGCGAATCAAGAAGAACACGATGGTCACTACAAAGAGGAACACCGGTATTAAGATCGCAATCCGCTTTAGAAGATACTTAAGAATCATTCAGGTTCCCCCAACCAGTGCTGCTCTATTTTTCCAGACTGACAAACTTAAGCGGATGAATATCGAGAATGTTTGGATACCAGCCTTTCACGTCCATACTCTTCAAATACACGCGGGTGTAGACGTAAATGGGGACCATCGGAAGCTCTTCCATGAGAATTGCTTCGGCATCTTGAAAGAACTGCAGCCGTTTTTTTGCATTGACCTCTTTGCCAGCTTTAGTGAGTAGCTCGTCATATTTGGCGTTGGAGAAACCAGCTTTGTTATTGCCGTTGCCGGTCATGAACATGTCTAAAAACGTGTTGGCGTCGTTATAGTCACCAATCCAACCCGCACGCGAAATCATATAGTTCTTGGTGGTCTGACTATCGAGATAGACCTTCCACTCTTGATTGACCAAGACCACATTGATTCCTAGGTTCTTTTTCCACATTTGCTGCATTGCTTCAGCAATTTTTTTATGGGCATCACTCGTGTTGTAGAGAAGTTCAATGGGCGGCAATCCCTTCCCCTCAGGAAAACCAGCCTTCGCTAAGAGCTCCTTTGCGCGAGCTAACTGAGAAAGATCTTTAGGCAAGCGAGCGGTAGGGTGGAAGCCACCAGCGCCGGGTGGGGTAAAGGCTGTTGCCGGGGCTTGTCCTCCGCGCGTCACGTATTTTACGATGCTTTCACGATCAAAACCCAGGTTGAGGGCCTGTCGCACTAGTTTGTTATTGAGCGGTGCCTTATTCACATTCAGCCAGTAATGATAAATTCCCAAGTAGGGAGCTTGCTGATAAACACCACTTTTGTCCGCCTGCCAAAAGGGGATTTTTTCCAAAGGAAGTTCGTTGGTCGTGTGAAGTTCCTTGGCACGAAACATTTTCTCTTCGGTATCTTGCTTTTCCACAGGATAAAAATTCACCTTATCCAGTGAAATGATCGCCTTATCCCAATAGTGCTCGTTCTTTTTAAGGGTGACGACTTTGTTCATCTCCCATTTTTCAAGAGCGAAGGCTCCATTGGTGGCAATGTTTTCTGGACGCGTCCAACGGGCACCGAACTTCTCGACCACTGCTTTAGAGACAGGAAATAGCGAGTGATGCGATAAGAGTCCTAGAAAAAACGGCGTGGGGTTTTCGAGCTGTATCTCAAGAGTGTAGGGATCGAGCGCTTTAAATCCTAGTTGAGAGGCGTCCTTTAGCTTCCCTTCGTTAAAAGCCTTACCGTTTTTCATGTAATAGGCCTGGTAGGCATATTCAGCGGCGGTGGCTGGAGTCAGTAGTCGAGTCCAGGCGAAGATAAAGTCCTGGGCAGTGACGGGTTCCCCATTGCTCCATTTGGCATTTTTACGGAGCTTGAAAGTGTATGTTTTTCCGTCTTTAGAAATTTTCCAGCTTTCAGCAACCCCCGGGGTTGGGGCTAGCGTCTTGGGGTCCTGGTTTACCAGCGCTTCGAAAAGATTCACCAAAATATGGTGTTCGGGAACGCCAGTGACGATCTGGGGATCCAAATCTTTGGGCTCGGCCCCGTTGCCAAAATTAAAGGTTCCCGCGGCAACGGCGCTTGTGCCAATCAAAAGCGTGAGTGCGGTCGCAAAGATCATACCTAGCCTTTGGCAGCAAGCCATCCAAGGGAGGCGTTTTTCGTTTTCTAATTCGGGGTTCATTTTGGGGCTCCTTCGATAACACATCCCGCTAATAAGGCTGGATGTGCAATTGGTTTGCCAGTTTCCATGGGGGAAACCGATTCATGACGTTATTAAAAAAAAGACGGTTTATCAGCGACCACAACTCATTCTATCGACTATAAAACCAAAATTTCAGCAACTCGCATAGGCTAGAATGACTCGTTGCACCAAAAAAGCACCCTCACTTTTTTACGGTTCCCTATTTTAACTGGGGCTACTTTGGCCCTAGTTGGAGCGACGGGGCACGTTCCCTGGGTGCATCGATAAAGCTTTCACTTAATAGTAACAGGAAATCCAATGGTTAGCTTCCTTCATAGAACCGGGTCGCTAACAACGTTGAGACTCCCGGGCCTAACGGCCCGAGAGAACTTGGTTTCCTAATTTTTCACAAGGGGCCACCGGGGCCGCGATAGCAATCTCAGAGGGTGAATTCCCCCACTACTGACCCGGCGCAACAAACCTCCCCGTGGTCCAAAAGGTCGGTTGGCGCTATAATTAATGAGAAGTCGTACTTTCCATTCCTCGGTTCTCTTTATCCCCCAAAAAGGCAGTCACCATGAGTGAATTAAAAAAACTCGAGCAGCGTCGTGTTTTGGTTGTGGACGATGACTCCGAAAACCGAAATCTCATTGTGGAAGTGCTTGAGCAGGAAAAATACGAGGTACAGGCGGCAGCCTCCGGCCAAGAGGCCATTACGCTAATTCAGTCGTGGTCACCGGAACTGGTGCTTCTGGATTACAACATGCCCGGACTTTCGGGTTTGGATACGCTTACCCATTTGAGAAAGCAGCAGAATTACACTGCGGTTATTTTTGTGTCCGCCAATTCCGATCGTGATCTTGTGATCGAATGCCTTTCTGCCGGTGCCGATGATTACATTCGAAAGCCCTTCAACGCGGGCGAATTGATGGCACGGGTAATGGTTCGCTTTCGAAATAAAGATGTTCAGGATGCTTTGAGCGCAGCCAATTCCAAATTGCAGGAACTTGCAGAGCGCGATGACGTCACTGGCCTCTACAACATGAGATTTGTGTACCAGAAGATCGATTCTGAGTTGAAGCGGGCGAAACGATATGGGCGCCAAGTGGGCTGCATCATGATGGATCTCGATCACTTCAAGCAGGTGAACGATAATTTTGATCACCTTTTTGGAAGCCACGTTCTCCGTGAGATCGGCCAGCTCATTAAAAGGAATATGCGCGAAATTGATTTTGCCGCTCGTTATGGTGGGGATGAGTTTCTTCTCGTACTTACGGAGACCGATGAAATCGGAGTGGCCACTTTCGCCGATCGTATTCGCAAACTCATCGAAGCCCATGTTTGTACCGACGGAAAAAATACCTTTCAGCGTACCGCCAGCCTTGGTTTCTCAATCTCTTCGTTAGAAGAGCTGATGACGCCAAAGGAGCTGGTATTGCGCGCTGACCAAGCGCTCTACCGCGCCAAAGAAACTGGACGAAATCGTGTTGTGAGCTGGAGTCAGATGCAAGGGGAACCAGCCCCCGTAAGGCTTGCGGCCGTTTCCGGTGGTAAACGGCGCTAGTCCCTTTTTGGGGAATCAACTCATGAAAAAAACCGTTCGATTTTTATTTGTGGCTGTATTTTTATTGATGGGTCAAATCTCGTTTGCCGAGGATGAGGACGTAGAGTTGGCCCTCGAGCCTCCTGACGAAGGCACTGCAGCAGTAAACAGAGAAGCGCTCAGTGAGGAAGAAAAGCGGCTCCAGGAACTGGTTGAAGACGAGCAGGGCGATATAGTCGCCGATCCCACTCGTCGGGAACCCAGTGAATTGGACGTTCCTCAATTGAGTGACGGTAAATACGAAACCCGGGAAAGCAATCAGCAGATGAAGATCCTCCGCTACCACAGGGAGCGATTGGATGGGCGCGAGTATCTGGCCTTTGAAGGGCAGGAAGATCCCCCACATCGGTTTCATGCGTCGCTCGGAGTTCATTTTGGTTTCTACAATCCGAGCATCACTCAGGGTAACTTGGAATTACAGGTCTCCGCCTCCAATAATTTTACCTTGGGCTTGAAGGCGGACTTCTCCAACCTTAGCGTTTTGACAGGCCTAACTTTCAACTACTACAGCCGTCGTCCCTATGAAGGCATTTGGTTACAGTTTGGTGTGGCGTATGAATACTTTCGTACGCTGGGGGTAAATCTTTTCCCCGATCCCACCATCCGTGCGACTACCCCATTACTTTTTGAGATGGGCTGGCGCTATCTGGCGGATAATAATTTCACCTTTGCCTTTTGTGCTGGGGTAAATGGTTACTTCTTCGTTCCCCAACCCTTCGTGTATTTTAATGCGCAATTTCAGGTGGGACTCGCCTGGAACGTCTTTCCTCACTAAAAAAGCTTGATGGTTTCTTGTCACAACCCCGTACCCAGCGTCGTGTTTGTTAGGGTACTGTGCACGTATGGCATTCGGGTTTAAAAATATTGTCCATGAGGTTAAAAAGTTTGCCGCAAGGCCGTG
>JAYVQZ010000363.1:0-5427 GCA_043776735.1 Deltaproteobacteria bacterium
CGGTTGAGCTCGGTTCGCCCGTTTGTCTTTTGCCAGCAAACGAAGGAGATTGAGCGTAGTCCATGGATTCTCTTTTAGCCTTTTGTCCGGGCAACCCGATCGGGAGTTCGAATCTCCCCCGCGCCGAAAAGTGTCGCTCTCGCGATATATAGAAAATGAAAAATGGGGGACGCTATTTTTGAGGGCCGCATATTCTTTACAATTGAGCAAATGTTCCATCGTTTCTATTCTGCTAGGTTAGAGCGCGATGGAAAAAAACCGTTTGTTCCTTTTAGCCTTGGCCTTGCTTATTCTACCCCCGGCTCGCATCAGTCAGGCCTCTTGTCACGATATGATAGCCGGGGAATCTGATGAGGAAAACGAACGAGAAACGCCTGAATGGCTCATCGAGCTTGTCCAGGATAGTTTCCAAACGTCGGCCAAAGAGCGAAGACTCTCCATTCCGCTTCAGTGGCGCCGCGACGTAGCTTTGGTGTCTAGCTACTCCTTAATCCGCCTGAAGCAGTGGAATGGATGGGTCCTGGTGACAAAAAAAAGTGGGCGGTGGGCTGTCGAGATTGGAACCGTTCCCTCTTTGCGATCGGTTTCGACCGCTTCTTCCCTCTTTCGCGCTGAGTTAGGGGAATTGGTGATTGAAACAACCGGAGGAGAGGTAGTGATTCTAAAGCTAGACCTCCAGGCACTTACCGAGCGTTACTCAAGGCCATCGGTTGTTGCGGCCCTTGCAGAACTCTTTACCGTTTCTGGTGCTATCCCGATTTCGGCAAAGTGAGGCTCTTAAGTGAAGTTACAGGAGATTCGAATTCCATCAGAGGATCGAAAACTTCGATCTAAATATTCTTAGCTATAAAGACTTCGTTCATCTCGCTATTTCCCCCTACCGATGGCCTGCCAGCCAACGAAGGACATTGAGTGTAATCTGTTGATTCTTTTTAAGCATTCCGTCGGGGACGTCATAGAGAGCCTTCCCGTTGCAGTATTCAATCTTAGAGGTGAAGTCTCCGGCATGGGCACCTATGGCAATCCGACCAGCTCCCGGCCATCCCAAGTCTTTGTTGGCATCGATTACGTGCAGCACGGGCAGACCGCTCTCGAGCGCGTACGAATAGTTCTTAAAATCAAGATAGGGAAAAGTGCTAATAAACGGAAGGATGTCTCCATACGCCACTACAGACGGGGCGTACCTTACCAGTGTGGTTCCCACGGTCGGATGCAGCGCCCCTCCGCCAGCGGTGGCAAAGGATCGCGTGGCTCCTACCAAGGGACTGTGGGAATTTAGAGCTATTGGTCCTGATGAGGGTAATACCGTGCTGTCTTTCGCACGCACTCCAAAGAGAGCCAGTAGGTCCCTCAGCGGATCGGTAAGCGGCGCATGGTTTGAACCGAGAAAAAGGCTCCCTCCCTTTTTTACATAGGCAACTAAAGTATTGAGCTCGTTTTCGGTCAGTGCGGATTCTCCCACTTTAGGGTTCCAGACAAATCGGCTGGTACTTTTGCTCGCGTTATATTCAGCCACGGCTGAAGCCCCAACGATCACAATCACCCCATATTTTTGAAGTTGTGAAAGGTTATCCAAAGGCCGTTTTGTCGCTGAGACCTCAAACCCGTCTGCCTGTGCCAATTGAGCAAAGGGTTTGTACTTACCAACGAGATAAGCAGCGGCCGGTTTAGTTAGGGTATAAAAATTGTGATGGCCTTCATCAAAAAGGAGAGCGGGGGATTGATCTCTCTGCGCGGGAAGAAAGGGCTCGGGTTCATAGTTGGGATCGCCCCCATCGTCGTACACGCCAGAGCCACACGGTTCAGCGTAGGCCTGAGCGACACCAGAAAGGACGGCAAATAACACCAAAAGCAACACACTGAAATTCTCGATGATTTTATTTTCCATGACTCATCGTAAAGGCAGAATGTTTCAATAACGCAACAGCCCGGTCCGCTAGAAAGGCAATCAGCAGGAGGGTCCGGACTGTAACCTTTTTGACAGTTTTTACTTCTACCATTGAGAAACTAAACCGGCCTGGGAGCTGAACGAGCAGGGCGTGACTCTATGAGTCGAACAAAAAGGAGCTGTCTGCCCAAGGCCCTATCTAAACGGCCTCATCCCTTGCCTCCAAAATGTTGAAAAGGACAGAGGGGGAAGCCGTCTGTGGATACCGTTCTCTTACTTGAAGATAATGAGACTATTGGTAAGCACTTAAAGAGTGGGCTTGAATTGGCTAACTTCAAAGTGACCCATGCACTCACTCTCGCTCAAGCCCGAAAGGCCTTGCTCAAGGATTGATTTTCCATTCTTCTTTTCGATGTAAATCTCCCCGACGGCAGTGGCTTTGATCTCTGCCGTGAGGTGACTGACGCGCAACTGGATGTCTCAGTTATTTTTCTTACTGCAAAGACTGACGAAGAATCGGCAGTGGGAGGCCTCTCTCTTGGCGCCAAAGATTACTTCCGCAAACCGTTTCAAATCCGAGAGTTGGTGGCCCGGATGCGAACTCAAATCACGCGCTCGGGTAAGGCAGGTCGCCAGGTGCAGTATGAAGGCATTGTGATTGAAATGGCGGAGCGGCGGGCGAAGTACCACGAAAAAGAGATCGCTTTTAGCCGCGGAGAGTTTGAGGTCTTTTCCTACCTCATAAGGCACGGGGGAAATCTCGTTGCTAGAGAAAAATGTTTGGAAGAGATCGATAATGGGCAGGAGCTCAACAGCCGGTCTCTTGATGTGGTGATTTCACGAATTCGAAAAAAACTAGCCAGCGCAGGTGCCGGTAAAGTCATTATCGAATCTGAGTACGGAATCGGTTACCGCCTGGTAAAAAAGTGAAGCTTCCCTCCTGGATACGGCACGGCCTCGTTTTGAGCCTCGTGTACTGGGTGGTTTCGGTCGCCAGTTTCTGATCGCTGGTTCCTTTTATTAGTGGCCACATCCTCTCTATGATTCGCACCGTGAACATTGAAGTTTCCCAAGGGCTAATTGAAGACACCGACCAAGCGATTGCGCGCAAATTCCAACGAATAGCGGCACTTCGAAACCCCGGGCCCACGTTTTTTTGTTGATGGGGACCGATCTCTTTTAAGCCGCCTCATTCACAACTCTCTGGACAATGCAGCCAAGTTTGCAAAAAAGCGAATACACGTGTCACTCACAGAAGCGGCCACCGGATGGAGGGTAGAAATATTTGACGACGGCCAAGGACCTTCCCCCGAAGCATTGGAGCGTTTTGGAAAGCGGCAGATAAATCCCAAAGGCCTTGAGGTTTTCAAACCAGAAACCAGCATCGGACTGGGCTCGGCCATTATGGCAGCCGTCGCTGAACTTCACGGAGGAACTATCACACTGAGCACTTCACCAAAACCCTGGGGTGCGGTTGTCGTCTTTTTTCTGCCTCATTCTGCCGCCATCGCCACACGCCAGGCAGCCTAAATAACCAACAACTTCCCAGCACTTAACTCCACCCTGCTCCTGTAGCGGTTCGGAAACGATCCCCCCGTATCCTTAGAAGCATGAAGATACAATCAAGTCGTGGTGAGTCTCTTCTCACTGTTATGATGGCGGGGGCGATAGGAAGTGTGTTGATGCTCGCACTCAGCACTTTGCTCACCGGAACTTTTAGAGCGGTAAAACACACCGAACTCACCGGCGACTTCGCCTTGCTTCGAAATACGCTTCTGGATCAAATAGACTGTGATGCCACCTTTAAGGAGGCCAATATCGATCCCAATGATCCTTTAGTTTGCAACTCCAACTCTTCACCCAATGGACAACTTGCAGCCCGCCGTTTTTTAAGGCTTCGGCGCAAGACGCGGGACGGTTCGATTCAATATGTTACCGACAGCCTTGTTAATGGAGTCGGCCGCTTGGGAACGCTTTCGCTAAGGGCAACCTGTTCGGCTTCTGAGCAAAGCCTCGTTATCCGTGCCGCCCGTCCTGTGGGAAAAACCTTTTTAGAAGATCCCCTCACTAGACGGCTCGCCTCCTGGGACGCTCCCAGGGCGCTGGCGTTCGGAGGCCGGCCGGGCGACATTCCCCTTTGTTACGTCAGCGAAACCCCAACGGGCCCACGCCGCCAAGCAAGCATCTTAGTAGGAATGCGCGTTTTTAATACGGGCCTTGAAACCATCGACATCGATCTGACTGGCCCGGCCCCAGTGATCCAGGGTGCAGGCTCGCTAGTTGGTTACATTCGCTCCTCGGACTGGACCGAGCCCTTTAGCAAAACCGGAAAAATTATCACCTCGGCAAGCGTTCGTTACTCAGATGTGAAAACAGAAAAATCCAACATCGCCATATCTCCCGATTTTGACATTAGCTACCCCGCCCAAGGGGTAGTGCGCGTGAAGCTCAATGCCCACGGTGACATGGGGAAGCCGGATGGGGCCCAACAAGGGACGGTCGGAATACAACTCGCACTTGCCCAATATTAACTCAGGTAAAAACAACATCTGGCTATACCTTTTTACGGAAAGGAAATTAGAACTGGTACGTGAGAATCTACAAGAGGTGTTTTTCCGAGCTGCCCATGATTGTTCGAACCCCAGCAGTACGCCTTCCCACTTTGAACCGCACAGGAGTGAAATTGATTTCCGGCTACCGCCATCGTCATTCCACTGGTCAAACCCACGGGTTGAACGGGCAGGTTAGATTGGGTAGTCGAATTGTCCCCCAGCTCACCATTGTTATTGAAACCCCAACATTTGGCGGCATTATCTAAGATGCCGCAGGAAATTAAATTTCCCGCGGAAAGGAACGTTACGCCTGAGGTGAGCCCCGATACCACAACGGGAAGATGGGCTTCATTAAACGTTCCGTTTCCCAGTTCCCCGAAATTGTTATAGCCCCAACACAATGCGGCTCCTGCCACAACCGCGCAGGAGTGGCCATTGCCGACGGTAATAGAGCTAGCACCGCCAGAGATACTACTCACTTGCACCGGAACGGCAGAATCAACAACGGTCCCGTTCCCAAGCTCTCCAAATCCATTGTATCCCCAACACTTTGCGGCGCCATCTTGGATAGCGCACGTATGGGAGTCTCCCGCTGAAATAGCGGTAACACCAAAGGATAGGCCGGAAACCGACGTGGGGGTCCCTACATTAATGGTAGTGCCGTTGCCAATCTGCCCATACGAGTTATCTCCCCAACATTTGGCCGCACCGTTTATCACGGCACAGGCATGATTTTGCCCCACAGAAATTGACGTTACCTGAGAGGTCAATCCCGTCGGCTGCGTGGGCCCATAAGCGTTGGTGTTCGACCCATTTCCCAACTGCCCTGAGCCGCCCCGTCCCCAGCACTTCGCCGCGCCGTTCACAATCGCGCACGAACTGTAGGTTCCTGAGAAGATTACCGTGGCTCCGGAAGTTAACCCCAAAACTTGGGTCGGACTGGATCTATCCACGGTGGTTCCGTCACCTAGCTGACCATAATCATTT
>JAYVQZ010000364.1:0-5390 GCA_043776735.1 Deltaproteobacteria bacterium
CTGACCCACCGTTGGGTACAGGTAAAGTAGAACCCTTTTTTCCTCGAACCACTAAATACTAAGAGCTGGACTCATACCGTTTGGCCATGGTCTGCTCCATTTTTAAATAATTAGGTGAGACGGGTAGATGAACTGCCTCTCCGAGTGGGGAAAGCCTGTTGCCACAAAAATGCCAAAAACAGCAACCACATCCTAACGGCTCTTCTGCTGTGCACGATAAAGCGCGACCGACCAAGTAAATGGTTCGTAACTTGCACTTTTCAATTCACATTAAATGACCAAAATGATTTTGGCCTTAAAGAAAAAACGGAGAAAAATCATGAAACAACATAACGTAAAAGAGAATCAGAATCAGGACTTCGCAAAAAAATCGGCACATTCACCCCAGCATCAACAAAAGCAGGTGGTTCAACCGAAACCGATGGATCAACAGAATGACTACTACGGGAAGGTAGCCTCCATGGAGGGAAGAAGTACCAGTTCGAAGGAAAAAGACGACACCAAAGGGACAAAATGGAGCGAAGTTAAAGCGAAGGACAGGGATTCGGAAACTACGTGCTTCGAAAAAAGTCGATAACTCTGTAAACTCAGCGCGCCCCCCCCAAAAAGGTGGCGCGCTGAATTTGTTTGCAATTTAAATAGAACGAACACGGAATCGACTTCTAAACTTCCTGGGCTCCCGTCCACCTGATACCTACAAATAAAAATATACTACAGCATGTAGGCTGAGCCCCTGACGGCAAACCGGCAATGGAAACTCGGCATCGGTTTTGCACGGTGAAGAATCAAAAGGGAGATTGTATGTCTATTATAAATATTCTGATTGTATTGGTGCTGTTGTCATTTTTAGGTGTTTTACCCAATTGGGGATATAGCCATTCCTGGGGATATGGTCCGAGCGGGCTCTTAGGACTTCTTCTTGTTATTTTTCTTGTGATGGCGGTATCTGGTCGGATTAGGGCCTAAGGCAGATTTCTAGAATGGCAAGAGCCAGGGATTTTCTACCCAACAGTCCGGGTTGAACTCCCTAGTCTCTCTTCGCTTCCCTTAACAGGGATAATGGCACCTGCCTTGCATTGTTAAGCTGGCAATCGGTTTTAGCAGAAGTTTAACGTCGTAGTGACTTTGAGTTCGTGCTGAATATTGAAAAACAACGGAGTGAGTAATGCGTCTATTATTGTCATGTTTGATAGCAACCAGTTTGGGATTGCCAGTATTTGCCGCGGATACTAGTTCGGAAACTAAGACTTCCAGCGACACCAGTGTAAATCCTATTACCGGGACAAAAAAAACAACCAAGAAATTCAAACGGCAGCAAAAGCTCTCCGACGGTAGCGCTAATTCGACAGAGGTGACCAAAACCACCAAAGAAAGTACAAGCGGTAACGTCGAGCACAAAACCGAAGTAGAAAAAGTAGAGGCTCCTGCTAAATAAGTTTCGCCGTTAACGGGGTGGACACGCGCATCGTCGTCCGCCCCTGCTTTCTTCTTCCCCAATCGCAGAGGTATGGCGTCACTTTGCGAATTTCATTTCCTTCAAAACGACGTTTCGCATTTGTACCGCTCGTTAAATAAAAGTCTATTTCCGTAACCATTCAATTTGAGTCTTGATGCTGTACTCAAGGCGATTGTAGGCCTTTATGTTCTTTTGAATCTCGGGAACCCAGATTTTTTCTGGGTCAACGATGACGGCTTTTCGTTCTTTTGGGATCTGTTGGGTTTTACCTCCGACAACGAGTTGAGGGAGTACTTTCCATTCCACATCGACGTGGCTGTCATCGATCTCGGTGAGCACAAATATGTAGTTGGTTAAGGCCGGCGACCAGTACCGCGAAACCCCAATGGCAGCGCCCCAATAGTCAGAGCCCATGCCAATAAAAACGCCAGGACGCGTTGACGACTCTTTCAATTCGATTTTTGTGTAGGCCTGTTTGGTGAGGTCGAGTTCGTAGACCCTTTCCCCGTTACTTGCTCTGTGTCTTGAGATCGCAAACGATGCCGAGGGAACTCCGATGGACTTTCGAATGGCCTGATCGACTAGGGGCAAGTCGCCGTCTTTTACCATGACCCCTTTTTTCTCCGTGCCTGTGATTCTGTGGGTATCTGCACTTAAGGCTTCTGCATTGATAACTTTAGCATCGCCGATTTCGTGGGGGCTAAGCTTTGCCGCCGATCGAATCACCTCATCCTCCCAGGGGATAGAATAAGTGGTCTGAAATTTAATAGGCGAAATCGTCGTTCCCGAAGTCTCCTCAAGTGAAGGAAGCACGAACACATTAAAAAAGAATGCCTGACCAGAATAATTGATGTGCACATCATTTCCATTGTTTTGGAAAAGTTCAGCCAAATTTAGGGCCAGCGGATTGGCGGGATCTGCAAACGGAAAAATCAGATCGTTGAATTTTACTAACTTTATTTTAAGCGGTTCCATTTTTGCCAACTCGCCTAGGGTTTGATTTACGATTTTAGTATGGTGACCTGTGGGGTCTGCTACTTTGAGCGCCTGTGCCAAATGCTTGAGGGGCGAAGTTTTGTCGACCACGGCCTGACGTTCTGGCCTTAAGCTAGAGGGGTCAAATAGTTCTGCAATGACAAGGAGACGATCGTTCTTCAAAAGAGGTTCAATTACGGCAATGACTGCTAGGCGCAGATTGTCGTCGGTCACATTAGGATCAGCAAAGAGGGGAAAGGCCGTGGGAAAGAAACGATCGAGCAATATCCCGACGGATTGTTTTTTTAAAACCAGTGCCTGGATTGCCTCGGGATGCTGCGATACCAGGTGGTGGAGAATGCGATCGCGCATTCCAAATCTAAGCCCGAAGCCCCCCGTATTGCTGGCTCCGAGAGCAAAGAAGATTCCACCAGATGCCGAGAGTTCACTGCGAACCGTTCTGAGCGATTCACTTTCCCCATTTAATTCCGGCGGTTGAGCGGATACGCTAACGGATAAAAAAATGCCAATGGCGAGCAGCAAAAGTGACTTCATCGGTAACAACCCCTCTTTTTTGGAAATGCGGCATCATAGCCCACTGCGTTACAGGTACCAAATCCAAAATACGTCACCGGGATTAATCTTCCTCTTTTCTTAATTTCCTGAGGTGACCAAAAACGTCACCCAGGACTATCGGCGGGGTTTTCAGGAAGGGAAAAGTAAAAGGTCGCTCCTTTACCTGGTTGAGACTCCGCCCAAATTTCCCCTCCATGTTTTTCAATCACTCTTTTGCAGAGGGCTAATCCAATTCCTGTTCCTTGATAAGCGCTTTGACTATGGAGGCGCTTAAAAACTTTGAAGATATGCTCTGCAAATTGCGGTTCAAAACCAATCCCCTTGTCAGAAATCGAGAATAGCCACTCCCTTTCACGCTTTTCGCAAGCAATGCAGATCTCCGGTGGATTCTCTCCATGGTATTTGATCGCATTGCTCAATAAGTTTTGAAAAAGCTCCGTGAGTTGCCCAAAATTTCCCTTAATCGTGTGGGGAATGTTTTTTAGAATAATCGTGGCGTGGTTTTCGAGAATAGCTAATTTCAGATTCTCCCGTGCTGTTTCGATGATGTCCTTACAGACTAGCTCTTCAACACTAAGTTTTTCCGCCTCGACCCGGGAGAAATTTAGTAGATCATCAATGAGGCGTTTCATTCTCTTGGCCCCACTCAGCGCCTCTTGAAGGTATTCTCCCGCCTGTGGTGTTGAAAGCTTGCCCAATTGCTTTGCGGTCAATTCCAAATACATAGTCAGCGTTCTCAAAGGTTCTCTAAGATCATGTGACGCCATGGAAGCGAAATGTTCCAGACTCTCATTGGAACGAGCCAGTTCATGGGCGATTGCCTGGGTCTCTTTATGGGAATGATCCAGTTCGCGAGTGACCTGCTCGCGCTCGCGCAATACAGCCGCTAGGGTCAATCCTGTTACGCATAAAATTCCGGCGAAGGATTGCCAAAGCAGAAGCGATTCCTGACGGGGAATATTTCCAAATACACCGTGCCCCTTTAGGGTCCCCCACACCGCTAAGATGGACGTAATCAAGGTGAGAGTAATCACTCCATGGGAGCTAAACCGAATGGCAACCCAGGCGACTAACACCAGAAATATATAAGTCAGAGGGTAGGACAAATTCACGCTAAAGGGCGTCCCGAAGGAGAGCTGACTTGTGATCAGTACCAATAACAATAGAAGAAAAGTTTCTCCTCCCCTGCGTAGATTCCAACAAATACCCGGAGAGAGTTTCCAGACAAAGGGAACGGGAGCGATAAGAATAGTTCCCACCAGATCGCCAAGGTACCAAGTCACCCAGTTGGTAAACGCATAATCCAAAGGTATAACTTTTGCCCAGGTCAGGCACGATACTCCAAACGTAGCACCCGCCATGCAAGCAAGTATTTCAGCGCCCAAGAATTTAAGTACGTGAGATCCTCGTTCGAAGGGGTTGGAGCGGCCGATAAATCGGCTGACAAGAAAAACTCCAAACAACGCTTCCAGGGTGGAACCGGAGGCAATTCCAACTGCGGTTAAAACAGAGAAAGTCGTGGTGGTGCCTTGAAGAATTAAAGGGCCGATGTTTACTAAAAAAGCGCCGACCCAAACTCCTGGCCAAATTCTAGGCCCCCAGAAAATGGCCGCGGCAAGAGCCACTCCCGAAGCAGGCCAAATGGCTGTCGCAAACCCGGGAGGCAGTGCGGTCATGAGCCCGAATTTTCCGGAGACAAGGTAAAGTCCAACTGTAGCCACTAACCGAACGGCCAATTTCGCCCGCGATCGCGTACAGGTACTCAAATGATTGGGATCTATTTCCGACATTCCGAACCTATAGACCAAACTTCTTGTCGCGCCATTGCGTTTTCAATACTCCAACTCCTCCAAAAAGGAAATTGAACGTCTGAATGGAAATCGGGACCATAGGAAACCACAAAATCGCCATTTTTGGCAACTCCCTTTGCTTAGTTAAAATTATATTTAAATCAATTGGTTAACAAATAGCTTCTGGAGCATGGGAGAGGATCGTGAAGCTGCCATTAGGGCGTATGGTGAGGCTTGTTCAGTTTGCCAAGAGCACAGTACATGTCATCGGGTGAGCAGTTTTCGACTTCAATTTGAATGGTGGTGTGTGAGATGTGAAGTTTATGTTTTAGCTCAGCAATAATTTTGGCTAGAACCTGTTGGCCAGCTCTTATTGATTGCTCGCTAACCTGAACGTGGCAGCTACAGGCAATAATTCCAGTGGCTAGAGTCCAGACATGGAGATCGTGAAGCCCAAGGACACCGTTTACCGAACGGATTAGCTGCTCTACATCCGCCGTCTCGATATTATGGGGGGAGGATTCTAATAGAATGTCTACGGCCTCTACTAGAATTCCCCAGGAACTCCATAGAATTAAAATGCCAATGAGTAT
>JAYVQZ010000365.1:0-5361 GCA_043776735.1 Deltaproteobacteria bacterium
TGTCGAGTTTTCGTTTGCCGTCGCAGCCTCGCCAAAGGCCGGGTTTGGGCTGCTTTTTCGCTGGTTTAATGTTCTTCTCGGTAGCCACTTTTGCTAGTGACTCCAGTGGTCAGCTCCTAGCTCACGTGGCGCCGGCGTCCCCTCTCACAACCGGTTTGAATTTCAATTATTTTCCGGTAGCCCTCAAAAGTTATGAATGGAAGCCAGGGCGACAGCTTTCCAAAACCGGGCATGCCCTAAGTCTTGAAGTGGAGTGGTTGGCCTTCGCCGACCTATGGGGAAAACCGGCTATTGGAACTTCTTTTGGCTACCAGTATCTAGAGCAGGTGGGCCGCCGGGGGCGGCTGGCGCAGCTTCATGTCTTTCCCGTGGGTCTTTTTTTTAGCTATCGGTTCGATTATTTTCGCAGGCAATGGCTAGTTCCCTATGTGAAGGCGGGTGGCTCGGTCATTTTTAGCCAACGCAGCACCGGGGGCCACATTGAAAACAGTAGAAATTGGGATTATGGGGCCGGCCTTTCGCTTTCGCTGGGCTCGCTAGATCCTTATTCAGTGCGCCATTTGGACGCTAGTACCGGAATTAACGATTTTTTTCTTACCGTGGAGTACGTGAAGTCTACCCCAATGAGTCGCAACGAGTTACCCAACGTTGGTCATGAGGAGTTCCGCTTTGGGATTCGATTTGAAATCTAGGACAGCGGAATATCTCTAAGCGAGAGGGTTTCCCTTAAGATTATTGATGATGAAGAGGATTCCGGCCAGGAAGAAAAGAATAGCGATGACTAGATTGAGTCCATTACTGAACCACTGAACATCCGCATTGGGCTCCTCTTTTTTTCTCATAAGCACGCCTTTAACCGTTCGGTAAGTGATCACCGGTCCGGAAACGACGAGGAGCAATCCCAAAATGATCAGGACGATATTTCCCAGCTGAATTGGTCCTAAAGAGCCCACAAGGTAAAGGTAGCGACACTTCGCCGCTTTGTCGAGTTAGGTGATAAACTTACCCCGATGCCTACTGGTCCATTTCTTATTTTTGACACCCACCCCATCCAATACCGCTCACCGCTTTTTCGCGAGATTTACGGGCGGGATCGAAGCGTAAAGGTCTTTTTTTTCGATTCCAGCTTCGATGGTCGAAAATGGTGGTTTCGTGAGCGTGGAAAAATTCCTAAACAGACTTGGGAAATGCCTTTGGAGGAGGGTTTTGACTGCGAAGTGCTCCATCTAAGGACTCTATCGCCCTTGGTGCGCTTTAAACGTCTATGGACAATATTAAGAACAGAAAAACCGCGCGCCATTTTGATTTTTGGTTACTACCTACCCGAACATTGGGTGCTTTGGGCAGCGGCCCGCGTACTAAAAATTCCTATCGCTTTTCTAGGGGAGACTTTTCAGGAGGACTTTCTTCAGCTGCGTACGATTGTTTTTCATCCTCTACGGCTTCATTTTCTCGCTCACCTTTCTAAAATCATCACCATCGGGGCGAGAAATTATAAGTACTATCAGCGGCTAGGACTTTCGGAAAAAAAGCTAATCTTAGGAAAGTACGCCGTAAATAACGATTTTTTTGCTGTTAGTGATGAGAATCGCAAAGAGGCTCGCTTGCGAATTCGCAAGGAGCTAGGAATTCCTGAAGACGCCTTTGTTACCCTTTTTGTGGGCAGGCTGTTTGAACGAAAAAGGCCTAAGGATATTTTCCATATTCATAAGAAGATCAACAACCCAAAATACCACACCGTCCTGGTCGGCAACGGACCACAAGAAGATTTTATGAGGCAGTTGGCAAACGGGGTTGCTGGCGTTCATTTGGTTGGCTTTCGCAATCAAGGGGAGACCAAGAATTATTATTGTGCTGCCGACGTTTTGTGTGTCCCATCTGAATTTGAAACCTGGGGTCTGGTAGTAAATGAAGCCTTTTGCGTTGGCATCCCTGCCGTAGTTTCTGAAGACTGCGGCGTAGCTGGGGATTTAGTCATGCCGGGAGAGACCGGGTTTGTCTTTGGGGTCGCCGATGTGGATGCGGCCACGCGCCATATTCAATTGATGATGGACGGAACTTGGGATGTCCGGGCCATGGGGAAAAGGGCGCAGGAAAAAGTGAAGAAGGAGTTTTCGCTAAAGCAACTGGTTGATGCAGTGCTAACTGCAAGCTTCTAGTCATTGAGCTTCGGGAAATACTACCTTTAGATTTGATGATTTGTTTTTGGTATCTAAGCTCGTTTTTGCAGCGAGCCGTTCAAAGATCATGCGAGCGATAGCAAGATTAAGCCCAAGATCGCGGTGATGATTCAATAGGTTTCCTAAAACTTCAAAGGGCTCAAACGCGCGCTCTTCAAAAAGAACCCCTTGCCGTTCCAACAGCCAGGACACTTCTGGGTTGGCGCTGATGGTAACTTTCACCTCAGTACCCGGAGGCGCCTTTTGAATGGCGTCAGTAAGAAGTCTTTTAAGAGCTTCCCTCAATGGCTCTCGGACGGAACGAATTTGCGGTTGTGCCAAAGGTTTTACTGAAAGGGTTACCTGTTTTTTCTCGGCGCTGGCTTTGAGATCACTCTTTACTGCAAGCGTTTCCTCTAGCAGCCCCACGGTAGTAAGATCCCAAGTGGGTTCGCCTTCAAGTCTGACAAAGGCAAGCACTTCATTAATCACTTCTGAGAACCGCCACGAGGCGGTGCCTAATTTAACCACCGCTTTTTGCAAATCGTCTTCAAAATCAGCTTTGCTCTGAGAGAGCAGTTCAATAAAGCTGTTAAGCACCGTCAGCGGAGTTTTGAGTTCGTGGCTTACTAGGGAAAGAAATCTGGCTTTGGCCCGGTCGACGGCTTCTAGGGCTACGAGGTTGCGGCGGAGCTGCTCGTTTTTTTCTTCCAGCTCACGCCTAAGCTGAAAGGCCTCGCTGGCCTGGCGAAGGGTAATTTTAAGATCTTCCGGGTCCCAGGGCTTGGCAACGTAGCGATAAATGTTGCCGCGATTGATGGCGCCGATCACCGACTCAACATCAGTATAACCAGTTAAAAGAATCCGCACGGTCTCCGGGCAGATCGACTTGGCTTTCTCAAGAAGCTCTACGCCGGTCATTTCTGGCATTCGTTGATCAGAGACGATGATTTGAAATTTTTGCTTTGTTAAAAGCTTGAGCGCATCAAGCGGAGAGGTGGTTGTGGTGACCTCAAACTGCTGACGAAGGAGGCGCTTTAGGGCGTCGAGATTGTCTTTCTCGTCATCGACTACAAGGATCGGTCCTAACGCTTTTGCCGGTGGGATTAAGGGTTCCCCAGGCGATGCTGACTTGCTGTCTGTTGCAGGTGGGTTCATTGGATTTTTAAAGTGGTTTGTGTGTGTAAAAGAGAATGATATGCCCATCCCGTTGGCCTTTCAACCAGTGCGCCTTGGGGTGAGTATGAAGTCGGTACAGAAAGAATCACGCAGTTTTCTTCCTCATTCGGAGTTTCAGGCTCTGGCAAATTGGGGAGACGCCACGGCCTATGATCTCACTTGGGATGCCGCACAAAAAGATCCCATTGCCTATTGGGAAGAGGCAGCCAGCTCATTGCATTGGGATCAAGCTTGGACCAAGCCGATGGAAGGGAAGTTCCCTTGGGTAAAATGGTTCGTGGGGGCAAAACTCAATGCCTCATACAACTGCCTGGACCGCCATTTAGCCACGCATAGAAATAGGCCTGCCATTATTTGGGAGGGTGAGGACGGGCGGTCTGAGACTTGGACCTTTGGAAAACTCTTTGAAGAGACCTGTCGTTTAGCCAATGCTTTGGAACGGATGGGGCTGAAATCAGGAGATACCGCGGCAATCTACATGCCTTTGGTGCCTCAAGCCGCTGTGGCGATGCTAGCCTGTGCCCGAATCGGCGTTACCCACAACATCGTTTTTGGGGGATTTAGTTCTCATGCCTTGAGAGACCGCATTGTCGACGCAAAGTGTCGTGTGGTGTTTACTGCGGACTTTGGTTACCGGCGGGGTGACAAGATTGGCCTGGGTTCCATAGTTGCTGAAGCCACAAAAGACTTAGACGTGGTTGAAAAAATATTTGTGATGAAACGTGAGGCAACTTCTTCGTTAATGGAACGAGGAGTCTGGTGGAGCGAGACTGTTTCCCAAGAGTCTGCCGTGCACAAAGCCAAACCGTTTGATTCCGAGCATCCTTTATTTGTCCTTTATACCAGCGGCACCACGGGAAAACCAAAAGGGATTGTCCACTCCACTGGTGGTTATCTTGTTGGGGCGACAGTTACCGCAAAAGCCGTCCTCGATTTAAAAGCAGACGATATTTACTGGTGTACCGCTGACGTGGGCTGGATCACGGGACATAGTTATGTAGTCTATGGAATTTTGGCCAATGGAAATACTACAGTGATGTACGAGGGGGCTCCGATACACCCGCATGCCGGCCGGATTTGGGAAGTGATCGAAAAGCACAAGGTCACTATTCTCTACACGGCACCGACCGCCATTCGAACGTTCATGCGGCTGGGCGATGATATTCCGGCAAAGTATCCTATGAAGAGTCTTAGGCTCTTGGGATCTGTTGGGGAGCCGATAAATCCAGAAGCCTGGGTGTGGTACTACGAAAAAATCGGCAAAGGGCGCTGTCCGATCGTGGATACTTGGTGGCAGACGGAAACCGGCGCCATTATGATCTCGCCGGTTCCTGGGGTTACAAAAGCGAAACCCGGTTCGGCGACAAAGCCGTTCTTTGGGATTCAAGCTGAGATCGTCGATGAAGCGGGTAATCCGTGTGGTCCTAATCAGGGAGGTCTTTTGGTGATCAACCACCCCTGGCCGTCAATGGCCAGGACCATTCAAGGGGATCCGGCCCGTTTTGAAGAGCAGTATTTTAAAAAGTTTACAGGGAGATATTTTACAGGGGATGGAGCCCGTAAAGATGCCGACGGTTTCTTTTGGATCATGGGGCGAGTAGATGACGTGATCAACGTTTCCGGACATCGTTTGGGAACGGCGGAAATTGAGAGCGCTTTGGTGAGTCACCCTGTGGTGGCGGAAGCTGCGGTAGTCGCCCGTCCTGACGAAATGAAGGGGCAGGTCATTGTGGCCTACGTTACTCCCAAAGACTTAGCGCACGCGATGGATCTAAAGCAATTGCGAGAGGCATTGAAAAAACATGTGGTAGCGGAGATCGGTGCGCTGGCAAGACCCGAAGATATTTTCTTCACCAAGACGCTTCCTAAAACAAGAAGCGGAAAGATCATGCGCCGCTTGCTTAAAGATCTGGCGGCGGGAAAAACAACGACCGGCGACACCTCGACGCTGGAAAACCCAGGATTGGTGGAGCTTCTGACTGAATGAGCACAGTTTTTTCGAGGCTTCCACTGAGGTGGCTTT
>JAYVQZ010000366.1:0-20593 GCA_043776735.1 Deltaproteobacteria bacterium
GCTCACTTGGTAGAGCAGCTGACTCTTAATCAGCGGCCCCCCGGTTCAAGTCCGGGCCGGAGCACCAAACTCCCGTAATAAAACTCTGAATAAAACGTCTAGCAAGCCTAACAACGCGCCTCTAAAAGACCATCATTTTCAGGCAAAACACAGAGCCGCCAGCCTTGATGAATTCGGAAGTGTCTAATTCAATCACGGTGAAACCCCGCTTTTCAACCTCGGACTTAAACCGTTTCGTCCCCTTCTGGGAGATCACGTTTTTGCCGTCTGGAGAATGACAATTCCCCGAAAAAAAATCTCGGCATTCGCCGAGACCAATCTCGATCACCTGTTCAAAACCAGCTCGAATCTTTTCCAGATCCTTTTTATCGAACGCCTGCGGATAAAGCGCGACGGTGGAATCGTTTAGCACCGAGAAGCAGGTGTCCAGATGATAAAAGTTAGGTTCCCGCAACGCGAGTGAAACCACACTATAGTCGGTAATTTTAGCTAGACACTCTGCAACTCCGTCACTGGTTCTGGGCCCATTTGCTGCCCAAACTATCGGTCGATTAAACTGTGTGACGACGTCGCCGTTTCCTTCAAAGGTAAGCCCCTTATTTTCGATCTCATGGATCACATAACCCTTTTTTTCATACCATTGCGCAAAATATGAAACTTCTGCCGTTCGGTAAGGGGATGCCATTCGTGCCAAAACCACCTCAGCTCGGTTTTGAGAGAGCGACCAGAAGGGGAAGCTTTGATTGGCAGCAAAGACCATATCGGGCAGGTTAGGTTTCCCTTTTAAAATTTCGATTTCAAATCCAAGACGAAGATAAACTTCCACCAGGCTGTCCCACTGGCGACGGGCTTGCACTTTATCAATTTTTTTTAATTCGCCGGTTTTATCCTGCATGAATGGATTGATGCTGTATCGGATTTCAAAAAACTCCGGATCTACCATCAGCACCCGGCGTTTTACTGGCAACGAGGGAATTTTTCTTGCACGAATGGCTCGTAGCTCTTCTGGGGATGTTAGTAACGGCACCACTTGGCTCCTCTACGGAATTACGTAGTTGATTTTTGAAGCAGGAGCGCCGTCGGGTACCGTGCGCTCTATTCCCGCGCTATCTTTTGCAGAGACTTGAATTTCAAGCCGTGCGCCAGACGCTTCAGGGAGTTCCCCTTTGTACAGTCGCTCTCCGGCGGGCTCCAAAACCAGAGTGCGATCCTCCTGCCCGGACTCGGTAACTTTTGCCTCCGGGGAGCCCACCAGACTGGCACCAGGGGAAGGGTAGGCCTCAACCCAAAGCGTTCGTCCCTCAAGTCGGGGAAAGAGAAACAGAGCATTTCTTTTGAGAAGATTGCGGCTTCGGCAATGAACCGAGTCACCCCACTCGGTATTTCCATTATCAACTCCGACAATTTCATACCCCGGAAGTGCTTCTTGATAAATTGCCTTAACCTGGTCGTCGATCTCATCTCCGTAGGCCGCGAAATATAGGGCCTTATTGCTTATGAAAGAATTGATATAAGCCCGGTAGTCTTCGACTCGTTCTTCTCGAAGCACTAATGAGCGCAGTCGCATCTTCAAGCGCAGAATTTTGTACGGAGTTCCATAGGGACTTTTGAGCGTTTGTAAAAGCTTCACGTAGTTTTCTGAGTCCTGGCGAAAACGGGAACCTTGAGGAAACTCGCTAAACACCCAAGTATCCGGCGAGACCAGTTTTCCAAAGGTATCCATATGCTCGATGGTTATTTTGGGGGCCAGCTTCGACGTGGCGTACCGCTCAATGCCTAAAAAGGAGCGCATTCGAACGTCCACGTCACTTTTGGCTAGGCTGGAATTCTCCGAATAGACAAGTGTCGAGGAGAACGCATTGTCTTGCCCGTCGTTATAGTAATTCCCACCAGTATGAATCAGGCCGGGTTGATAAAGCGGTATCCCTAACTCCGAAGCTAAAAACTTAGTCACCTTGTCGTCGTTTGGACGAGGACGGTTATAGGTGGTTTTAACAATGCCAAATTTTCCTAGGCCATCGAGAATGAACCAGGGGCCGTAGTCCCGAATCCAGATGCTGTCGGTTTTTACAAAGAAGTAGGAAATTTTTTCTTTAGAAATCCCGGCATTTCCGAGCCAATTCTCCCACCAAGATTGAGAACGACCGCCGTCGGTGATTAGCTTCACCGGTCCGTGCGCCACAAAGGCTGCCATCAAAGACTGGTTTGGCCACAAGGTCATCACCGCCTCAGCCTCCTCCCACTCCGCCAAAGACCTAATGTGGCCCGTGGGGGGGTCAGTAACCTCAGTCGATCGACTTCCTACTACTGGCTTCTCATGTGGAGCCAGGCCTCGAGGTAGCGTCTTTTGGTCTTGATTTACCGCCTGGGCGGATAAAGAGAGAAAGGGAAGCAGAGCCAGTGTCCTGAAAAGCCTAAGTGTCATGATGTCCTCGCGCGGTAACGGGAGGTAAATGTATCATGGACCCGATCGCTAAAAACGACTTAACGCCCTGTGTTTATTGAAAGTTTGTCACCAGCAGCTAACGAAGAGGGAGTTTAAAATAAGGGAATTCGGTTTTGCCCGTCTCGTCATCAACGGCAATCTGAAAACTTAAGACTCGCTGCACTAATTCATCCACATCCACCTCGTCAGCGGCCTCGGCGCCCCGTTCGAGATAGCCCAACGCTGAAGCGAATAGCTTTTTTGTCCCTCGAAGGTTACCCGTTCCGGCATGGTGCAAAGCAACGGCAACCTGGATGAGTCCTTGGAGGTAGGCGTGCCGAGCCCCGTGACTTTCATTCCAAAGGTCTTCCCACGCCTCGTGAGCCTCAAAATAATCCCCAGCATCAAAAAAAAACCGGGCTTCATTAAATTTTTTATCCGCCTCACTCATGAAATTGGCCCTGTTGTGATCTGGCAAAGACAGTTTGTCACGGATTCCCTTCCCGTCCAGTCCTGTAATTGACAACGGGTCAACGACGCGGTGTATTAAAATCCCTTTGACGGGTTACTCTAGCTTAGACAGACATGGCCCACGCCTTGCAGTCTCTTAAAGTTGCCACGAGGAAATTGTGTGTCGGATAAGCCCAACGCAAAATTTAGCGCGAAGTTACGGAATTGGTTTCAACGCGCACGCCAGCGCAGTCAAAAATCAGTTCAGTCAGAAAAGCTTCGCACATTAGCGTCGGGACTCCGGAAAAAGATTCCTGGAAAGTTGAAAGAGTTCGATCTCGACTTTAAAAAGATCGACCTTAAAAACGTTTCTCAATATTCGTCGGGGATTCAATGGGGTCTTGTAGTCTTAGCCTTATTTCTTTTAGCCGGTCTCACTTCGAGTCTCATCGGCCTTTGGCTAAAGCCCTCTTTTGCGCCGGTTACCAGCCATCCCAATGCGCCACGAGTGGCCAATCGCCCTGTCGTCGAGGATTACGACGCTATCCTGAGGCGAAACATGTTTAACGTGGAAGGGAAAATTCCTGACCCTTTTGACCAAGGGCAGTTGGATTGCCTAAGCCAAGCAAAGCTTTCCTCAAGCCGAGTCTCCTTAATGGGCACCATTGTCATGAATGATGAGCGCCATTCGGTGGCGCTGATCCAAGATGAGAACTCCTCCCGGACAGCCGTAAAAAAAGACGACCTCTTTGGGGATGGCAAATACCTTGCGCTCAAGGTGGAAAGAAAAAAACTTTGCTTTCAAGTGAAGGCCACCCAAGACTTCGAATTTATTGAGATCCCCGAAGAAAACACTGGATTAGTGGGAGCCACTCCGGCGATGGCCAGCTCCAGTGAAGGCATTACGCCGGTCAGTGACAGCCAGTACCAGATAAAAAAAGACTTTCTCGATAAAAACCTTTTGGACTTAAGCAACATCCTTCAGACAGCAAGAGCCGTCCCCTATATCGATCCATCGACCGGTAAATTTAAAGGTTTTTTAGTGCAGACCATCGATCAGGGCTCCTTATTTTCTCAGCTTGGAGTTCGGCAAGGCGACATTCTGACTGGGGTTAATGAGATCGTGCTCGATAACGCAGGTAAAGGCCTAGAAGCCTTCCAACGACTGCGAGCCTCACAAAAAATTGCGCTTAAATTTATCCGCGGCGGCCAAGAACAAACTTTAAACTACGACGTAAAATGATCAAAGCAACTCCAAAATTAGGCTTTGTTTTAGGATTCCGCGCCCTGGCTATCTCATTCCTTGCGGCGTCCGTTTTAAGCTCGGTATCCGCGCATGCCGAGGGAGATGGCGGCGGCAATCCCTCAGCCATACCACCCCCACCACCGCCTCCTTCGGGATTCCAGCCGCCGCCTCAAGAATTCCAAGAGGAAGACGATTTCGTAGACTCCACACAAAACTTTGGTTTTACGCCACCCAATAACCCGTCGCCGGTTCTTCCGGACAACAGCAATCAAGCCAATCCGTTACCAACGGATCCGGGAACGAATTCAGGTTCCACGGCGGGTGCTCTTCCCAAGTATTCCCCCACAACGCCTAGTCCCGCGGGAAAGTCTGCTGCAAAACCCGGAAAGAGGGCGCCAAAACTGGCCGACTATTTGGAGTTAGATAATTCGGTAAAGAGCCTTGAAGTGAAGAACTTCGATCTTCCCGACAAAGACATTAAAGATGTCGTGACTCTAATTAGCAAATGGACCGGGAAAAACTTCATCCTGGACAATAAAGTCCGCGGAAAAATTACCATCATTGGTCCCAGCCAAGTCACATTGCAGGAAGCCTATCAGGCCTTTCTTTCCGCCCTAGAAGCCAACGGACTTACTACCGTGCAGGCAGGAAAGTTCATTCGCATCATTGAATCTGCCGAAGCCAGACGGGCCCCAGTAGAAACTTATGCTGGTGATTACGCTCCTAACACCGACCAATTCATCACCCGCATTTTCCAACTGAAGTACATCAATGCCGATGAAGTACAGCGCGAGTTTCGCGACCTCACTACGCGCCAAGGAAAGCTCTTTGCCTACGAGCCCACGAACTCAATCATCATTACAGACACCGGCTCCAATATTCGACGCATTGAGGACATCCTGCGTACCTTGGACGTAAAGAGTTTTGAAACCACACTCCATGTTGTGAAAATTCGGCATACGTCGGCAAAAATCATTTCAGAAATGCTTGGCGAGATTTACGGTGAAGGCAAAGGGGGCGCCGCAGGTGGAGCTCGAAACTTCCGACGAAGTGCGCTTGAGCGGACTCGTGGTGGTGGACAGATCACCAAAATCATTCCGGATGAAGCCACAAACAGTCTGGTAGTCCTTGCTAACAAAGCCGGCATCGTTCAGCTGATGCAGCTGGTCTCCAAGTTAGACGTTAAAGTCACAGATACCGGGCGCATTCACGTCTACTACTGTGAGTATGCAAAAGCGGAGGACCTCGCCTCGACGCTCGCCTCACTTGCCGGCGGTGCGGGAGGAGCAAAAAACACGTCAGGCCGAAATACAAAAGTGGCTTCTCCTACAACACCTGGCGGAGCCCCGGGAGGCGCTGCTCCAAGCGGTCCTGTTACCGCAGAGCTCGAAGGAGGAGTGAAGATCACCTCAGATGCCGCGACAAATTCTCTTGTTATCACCGCCAATGCGTCTGATTACCAGACGCTCAAACGTGTCATCCGTAAGCTTGATATTCCCCGTCTCCAGGTTTTTGTGGAAACGGCAATTTTGGAAGTTTCTCTAAGTGACAAAACCAAAGTGGGAGTGAACTCTGTCATTGGGGTGCCCAACCAAGGATTTGGCGGCGGGTTCGTCGGCGACTCCGATACCCTTAATAAAGTGTTCACCAAGTCCGGCTTGCCAGACGGTGCCACGCTTCCTATCTTTGCAGGCCCCTCCTTTGCGGCCTCCATTACAGGAGCAGGCGGAGCGTCCACACCGATTACGGTTTCGACTTTCATGGGATTTCTAAATCTTCTCACTCAGACGTCCAATACGTCGGTACTTTCCACACCACAGATCATTGCGCTGGACAATGAAAAGGCCGAGTTTAAAGTTCTAGACGAAATTCCAGTACAAACATCTTTGGTCAGCGGAACAGCAACGGCGCCAGGCACGGCAACGGGAACTATTGAGCGTTTAAAGACCGGTATTGAGATCAAGCTCACGCGCCATGGGAACGCAGCAAGCCGCACCATCCGCATGGAGATCGAACAGAAGGTAGATAACGTCAAGGCCAACTCAGAGGTGCCGCAGGCGTTGGCTCAGGTTCAAAGAGCCACGACGTCAAGGATGACCAACACTTCAGTAGTGGTGCGTGATCAAGACTTCGTAATGCTTGGCGGATTGATGTCGGACAAAGTCGATGAATCGATCTCAAAGATGCCCTTATTGGGAGATATTCCAGTACTCGGTTGGCTGTTTAAGAGTCGCATCTATAGCGTCATTAAAACCAATCTCATTATTCTCCTGCACCCAAGAATTATCGGAACCAGCCTTGATTCTGCGAATGTTATTGATGAAAGCCTGCAGAAGCGTACGGAATTCATCGACAGAAACATGGGTGGCGACGACGAGTTTTCAGACCAAGCGGCGGATTACCGGCAAAAAATTATGGACCAGGCACGCCGCGGAAAACGCGAACGTCCTTTTAACTATCAAAACCACATGCAGGACGACGAAGGCGAAAGTAAGAAGCCTACGACACGCTCTGAATCTCGCTTTGATTCGGCTCCCCCGAATGAAAAGTCAGCGAAGAAAACGGAGGCGCCTGCGGTGTCTGCGCCAAATAATGACGAGCCAGAGCCGGTCGTTAAACCCCAAACTGATGCCCCTCTGCTCCCTGAGTCCGAACCCAAGGATCTGAAAACACCGAAAGGCTAGAATATGGCTGACAACAATGGCGTGATTCCCCCTCCCGTCAGCCTTGTTCAACGCGCTCTCAAGCAAGAGGCCAAGATTGGGCAGATCTTGCTTTCGCAAACAAGTCTGACGGAAGCCCAATTAAAAGAGGCTCTCCAGATTCAAAAGGACAAGGGCGGTCGACTGGGAGAGATTCTAGTTCAGCGCAAATTTCTCCAGCCACACGAAATCCTTCTCGCTTTAGGGCTCCAACTTGGCATTCCCTGCCTCAAAGAACTTGACGTCAATCACATCAATCCGGACTGGGTGAAGGATATTCCCATCACCTACGCCAGGCAATTTGAGGTCATTCCCGTAGCGGTTGATGAGATTGCCGCAACGGTGGCCATTGCCGATCCCTTTAACCTCCAGGTTCTCGACGATCTTCGCGTGGTATTTCAGAAAGAGGTCAAGCCTGTACTTTGCGAAGGCAAAGTGGTTTTAGACGCCATCAACCGCGTCTATGAACGCGTTAGGCAGACGCTCACTTCGGAGATGTCGGATGAGGAAGAGCAGGAGTTCCAGTACGATCTCGACGAGACCGTCGATCTCTTGGAAAGTTCGGAGAGCGACGCTCCGGTTATTAAGTTTGTAAATAATTTGATGTTCCGGGCAATCAAGGACAAGGCTTCCGACATTCACATTGAGCCCTACGAAAAAGAGATGATTGTTCGCCTTCGAATCGACGGCGATCTCTATGAAGTCGCCAGACCCCCTAAAGGTCTCCACGCGGGCGTAGCCTCTCGCATCAAATTGATGGGCGAACTTGATATTGCCGAAAAACGTTTGCCCCAAGACGGTCGAATCAAAATTAAGATAGCCGGTAAAGATGTGGATGTGCGGCTCTCTGTCATTCCCACCGCACATGGGGAGCGGCTGGTAATGCGTATTCTGGATAAAAGCAGCGTACGGCTCGATTTGGAAGACCTCGGCTTTGATGCCAAATCGATTCGTGACATCAACATCATTATTCGTAAATCCCACGGCATTTTCCTGGTCACCGGCCCTACCGGAAGCGGAAAGACGACCAGCCTATATGCGGCGCTTTCTCGTATTAACTCCGTGGATCGCAACATCATCACCGTGGAAGATCCCATTGAATATGATCTAAAGGGCATTGGACAAATACAGGCTAATCCCAAAATTGGACTAACATTCGCCTCAGGATTACGAGCCATTCTTCGACAGGATCCGGACGTCATCATGGTGGGTGAGATTCGCGACAAAGAGACCGCTGAAATTGCCATTCAAGCTTCGCTTACTGGACATTTTGTCTTTGCGACGATTCACACCAATGACGCGCCTGGCGCCCTGACTCGATTGGTCGACATGGGAGTTGAGCCCTTCTTAGTCTCTTCTTCACTTCTTGCCGTTTTAGCCCAACGGCTTATTCGAAAAGTTTGCCCTAAATGCGTCGAGTACCACGTGCCAACTTCTCTTGAACTAGAAAACATCGGTCTCGAAGGAGATCTCTTTGGCGGCGCCAAAATTGCCAAGGCCAATGGCTGCCATGAATGCGGAGGCACCGGCTACAAGGGACGTATGGTCGTGCACGAGCTCATGCACATCGACGATCAAATCCGAGCCATGATCATGGGTAAGGCCGATGCTAGTCTAATTAAAAAGGCCGCCCAGCAAAATGGTATGATTACCCTTCGCCAATGCGGCATTCAACGAGTGCTCGAAGGAGTGACTACTCCGGTCGAGCTGGTTGCCGTCACCCAAGACTAAGGAGCCATGCCTTTATTCGAGTACAAAGGAATTGGAGCCAACGGAAAACCCGAGAAGGGCAACGTCGAGGCAGACACTGCAAAGACGGCTCGTCTGCGCCTTAAGCAAAAAGGCATCCTGACGACCGATATTAAAGAGCGCTCTAGCCACAAGCAGACCGAGAAAAAAACGGTTGGCTTTGGTGGAGGCGTTAACATGAAAAACTTCACGATGATGATTCGCCAATTGGCGACCCTGGTGAAGGCGCGTATTCCCTTGGATGAAGCGTTGGCAGCTCTCGTTGAGCAGACGGATGACAATAAGCTCAAAGGGGTTCTCAACCAGGTTCGTGAGAGTGTGAATGAGGGAAAGTCGCTAGCGGTTAGCTGCAAGATGTATCCCCGCGTTTTCCCGCCGATCTTCATTTCTATGATTCAGGTTGGTGAGGCATCGGGAAACTTGGACCTAGTATTAAATCGCTTAGCTTCTTTTGCTGAAAATCAATACGAGCTCCGTAATAAAGTGATTGGAGCCATGGCCTATCCGGCGTTTATGATGATCGCCGGCATGGGTATCACTATTTTCCTCTTTGCCTTTGCCGTCCCAAAGATTACTGAGGTTTTTGCCGGATCAAAGATGGCCTTGCCCATGCTGACAGTGGTGATGATTGAGATCAGCGACTTTATGTCCAAGCAATGGCTAACTATTATTATTGGGCTTTTTGGAACTTTCTTTTTATTCCAATGGTACACAAGCACCGTAAAGGGCAGGGAATGGTGGGATGCCGTCTCTCTTAAAATCCCAGCTTACGGAAAATTTCGTCGCATGGTGGCGGTTTCGCGTTTTTCTCGCACCTTGGCTACAATGATTGGTAGTGGCGTTCAGTTGCTCGATGCCATTGAAATCGTAAAAGACGTTGTTGAGAATACGGTCATTAGAAAAGCCCTAATAAAGGCTAGAGAGAGTATTTCAGAGGGTCACACCATCGCCGCTCCCCTAAAGGCTAGTGGCCAATTTCCCCCAATTCTTACCCACATGATCGCCGTTGGTGAAAAAACCGGTGAACTTGAGCAGATGCTCAATGTAGTTTCCGACTCGTATGACAACCAGGTGGATAACGCCATCAATTCAATGACAAGGCTGCTGGAGCCCCTTATGATTCTGGTCATGGGCGGCATCATTCTTTTAGTTGCCCTATCGATTTTTATGCCCATGATGGAGCTAAATAACTTAAGCACCATGCCCGGGTAGGAGATGTTAATGAAGTACCTAAAAGGACTGAAAAAAAGAACGAATCAGCGGGGTTTTACCCTTATCGAAATCATGATCGTGTTGGCCATTGTTGGCCTCCTCTTTAGCTTTGTCGGCGTGAACGTCATTCGTAAGTACAAAGAGTCTAAAGTTCAAGGCGCCAAGATCCAGATCGCTTCCTACCAACAAGCGTTACAGGCCTATTATTTAGCTCACAACATGTATCCGCACACGTCTCAAGGTTTGGAGGCGCTAATTCGGAAACCATCCGTGGGAAAAGCTCCTAATAACTATCCCGAAGGCGGTTATTTCGGGAAAAAAGAGCTTGTTAAAGACCCCTGGGGCAATCCGTACCGGTATGAGTGCGAAGACTATCAGAATTTCACCATTACCTCCGATGGCAACGACGGTGAGCCAGGAACCGAAGACGATATTAAGGGCGAATAAACGCTCCTTTGCGTCTGGTTTTACGCTCGTCGAGGTTCTATTGGTCTTGGCAATCATCGCCATGGTGATGTCCATTGGTTTGCCTGCAATTTCGCGGGTCACGCTTCACCGATTGAACTCCACAACTCGCCAATTTGTCGGCTTAATCCGCACCGTACGAAATGATGCTATTTTATTGAATCAAACCCACCGCCTGGCCATAAATTTAGATAAGAAAACCTACTGGGTAGAAAATCAGACCAAAGGAGGGCTGCTATCTGAAGTGCCCGAAGAGGTTAAAAATTTGAAGAAGGGCGAAGCTCCTCCGTCGAACTTTTCCATTTCCGGGAAGTATTCAAAAGAGCCAAAAAACCTTCCTGGGGGAATTGAATTCAATGGCGTTTACAAAGAACGCGAAGGAAATCGCACTGAGGGGACTATCTATATTCACTTTTTCCCCAACGGATTCAACGACCAGGCCATACTTTACCTCTGTAAAGAGGCGGCTCCAGAGACTACGTATTCCCTGATTATCAGGCCTACGTCCGGCCGAGTGGATATCGTCCATGAGACCATAAAGGACTTCAATGCCGCCATTCATTAGAGCGAAAGGAAGTAGACGCCTCGGAAACATCAGCGGCTTTACTTTCATTGAAGTCATGGTGGCCATGCTTATCTTCACCATGGCTGTTCTTGCCGCTTCCAATATTGCCGACGGCAGCGTGAAGGCTACAAGAGACACTCGTGATGTGAGCCGAGCAACATGGTTGCTTCAGTCCGTCATGACCCAGCTAGAAACCAAACTGGAGTCGGAGGGTATCGAAAAGGCTTGCGACAAAAAAAAAGAGGGGAAGTTTGAAGGCGCCAATGACGGGTTTACCTGGAAGACGGAGTGCTACGAAATCGAAATAAAACTTTCCCAAACTGCGGCCAAACTGGCCCAAGAAAATAAGGATAAGAATGATTCAGGAGGCAATCAAGAAAACCTGATTCAAAAATTGATTCTTGATCTCGCTAGTGACTATATCTCCAAATCCCTGCGAGAAATTCATGCCGAAGTTTATTGGAATCAGGGAAAGACAAAGCGAACAATTACGGCGACCACCCACTTTGTTCGCTACGACCAACAGGCTGTTCTCCCCGACTTAAGCGGTTTAGGTGGTGGCGGTGATGGAAAGGGCGGCAGCAAGTGAGGCAAAACAGCGCTGGCTTCACTCTCATCGAACTTTTGATCTCTCTGGCAATCTTTACGGTCATTGGAATTGCCACCGTCAAACATATTCAACAGATTCAAAACACCAAAACACTGGCCTTTAGAGACCTCGATAGTTACAGCGATTCCCGCTCCGCACTTTCTTTGTTGAGAAGTGATCTCGGACAAGCGTTCCATGTTCTTTACGATGATCTTGGCGAGGAGAATAAACAGGCCGTTTTTCAAAACCAGCAAGTTGCCCATACGGTCTTTGATGGACGAAAAAGTGAATTAATCTTCACCGCACTGAGCCATCGCAGTTACTACCGGGGAAGGCGAGAAACGGATCAAACTGAGATTTCTTATTTTCTTCAACGCAAAGAGAAATCGCGCTTTCCCAGCCTCATGAAGCGAGAAAGTGAGATGATTGACGCCAATTTGTTTGAGGGCGGATCCATCTTCACCCTCTTGGACGACGTGAGCGTTCTTGAATTTGAATATTGGGATGATAAAGCACAGCGCTGGGTTCAGGACTGGAACTCCGATGGAGGTGCCTACCGGGATCAATTTCCAAAGTCCGTTAAAGTGAAGATTGAGATTTCTAAAGAAAATCAGCCAAAATTTACGGTCGAGACTCAGATCAAAGTCACTTTTCCCAACAATGAGCAGTTCTTGGTGCAATTTTGAAAAAGCACGCCACAAAAAAAGGCGCGGCTCTACTAACCGTGCTCATAGCCATGATGATTATCAGCATCATGCTTTTTGAATTTCAGTATTCGGCCATGGTGGAACGCAAGCTCGCCTACAATGATCTCAACCAACTTCAGGCTCTGTATTTGGCAAAAGCAGGTGCAAGAATTGGGCTCTTAAGGGTCTCCCTTTTCGGACGTCTGCGCCGCTCGCCGGCGCTTAAGAATATCGGTGGCGGAATGGATCTTACGCCCTATTTGGAGCAGATTTGGAAACTTCCTCTGCCACCTTTCCCCCCCCAAGGGGGAAAGCTTGAGAAGTTAAATAAAGGAGATAAAGATGCCGCCGAAAAAGTGCTTCAACAGACCAAGGTTGAAGATGGCCAGTACACCCACGTTATTTCTTCAGAGAGTAACAAGATTAACCTGAATTTTCTCCAGGTGCCTGTATCGGAAAAGAAAAACGATCGGGTGACTTTTTCCGATCAGCCCAAATCACTATTTGAGTATGTAGGGCGCACGCTAATTCAACTTTTGGAAAACCTTATTAAGGAGTCCGAAAATCCTTATGAGGAATACCCCAACCTTAAGCCCGAAGAAGTTGTCTTCAACATAATGGATTGGGTAAATCCAGGTTCCGGAAGCTATGCTGGCGGCAATAAGGACGCGTTTTACGAACAGCAAAAACCACCTTACAAGGCAAAAAGAGGTCGTTTTTTCACAATCGATGAGCTGAAACTGGTTAAGGGCATCGACGACCACCTCTTTGAAAAACTAAAACCTCAGGTCACCGTCTATTCCTACGACGGGAAGATTAACATCAACACCGCTTCCTCAACCGTGCTCAAGGCCCTTTACCGAGATTTCACAGACGATGACATGAAGCGCTTAATGGAAGAGCGAGACAAAATCGGCGGCTGGGTAAGTGAAAAGAGCTTTGTGGAATATGTCTCTACAACCTTGGGACGCTCAGGTTTTAAGAGTTATTTTAGCGATGAAGCCAACTATCCGTTTACGATCGCAAGTCAGAGTTTTCTTATTGAATCGGCTGGAATCCTGACACGAAGTAAGAGTCAGATCATGAAAGTGCTCAGAGTGGGCGTGGCACTCACGACCGGAAAGGGTGGTTCCATAGACTCCACTTACGGTAATGCCGCTAACTGTAACAAGGCACCAGGCCGAGTTTGGAACCCGCTCTTAAACTCGGGGGTCGGAGCCTGCATTACCGCTCCTAGCACGGATGCAGAGTGCCTCAACCTTGGAGGAGGCGCGTTCATCATGTTAGAAGGAAGGAAATGTTGTTTAGTGCCAAATACCCTAAGATACTGTCTGGATAGCGGGGCTACAACTCCAGGAGCCACGCCGGCTACTCCGGCGGGCAAGGTAGACCCCAATACCTTGAAAATCCTATTTTGGTCGGAAGGGTAGGAGGAACTTTGCGAATCTTAGGTATCGAATTTGGCTCGTGGAGCGTTAAAGCGGTAGAAATGGAATCCCGTTTTCGACGTCTCGATATATTGGACTTTCACGAAGTCCGTTTGCCTCTCAAAGTTCTAGAACCAACGCAGGCCTACCAAGACGCCACCAAACAGATTCTTGCACGGCTGCCAAGTCATCCGGAGAAAATTGTCACCAGCCTACCAACAACGTTAACTGCACTACGGTTTCTGCCTGTGCCTGTAAAACAGCGCAAAAAAGTGGAGCGGATGTACCGCTTCGAGCTTGAAGACAATATTCCCTTCAAGCTTGAGGACTCTATCGTTGAGCATCATGTGATGAAGAGCGGAACCGGAAGCCTGGTCTTTGCGGCAGTGGCCCCTAAAAAGCATATTGCCACTCATTTAGAGTGGCTCAAAGGGGTGGGGCTTGACCCTGACTGGTTGACCTTTGATGGGATGGGCGTCTGTAACCTTTTTCTCTCGATGCGCAGCTCTGGAAAGCAGGAGAAACTACCCCAAAGCCCCACGTTACTCATCGATTTTGGGCACCAAAAAACCAACCTGGCTCTCTTTGACGAAGACCGTTTGGAATATTTTCGGACCATCGGCTGGGGCGGTTTTTCCGTACTTCAATCGCTTTCGTTGAACTTGGATGTCTCACTTGAAGAGGCGCAGAACTACCTCATTAACGACTTGAAGATAGATGCATTGGCAGAGCAGGGGGATAGCCAAGAGACGTTGGACATTGCCAGCGCTGCCAAGCAGGCCTTCGCTAATTTTGTCGCAGAGGTAAATCACACGCTGCTAGCTTATCGCTCTATTTACAAAAAACAGATTGCGAGCGCCTTGATCACGGGAGGCCTTTCAAATATTTGGGGGCTAGACAACTACATTGAGAACGCCTTAGACGCACCCACTACACGCTTTAATTTCCTCGATGTGTTTTCTTTAAAAAACGAAGCAAACCGCGCTGATACAGCCCGGTTTGGCGAACCCTTAGGAAGAGCGCTTGTATTTACCAGAAAGACGTCGCTTGCGTTCAATTTCCGCCAACAGGAAATGGGTAAAGAAACCTCATTGACTGAGGTAAGTGCCTTTTTAAAAAACCCGAACACGCTCCGTTTATTGAAATATTTTGCCATTTTGGTCGCCATCCTTTTTGTCCACGTGAATGTGGCAAACTATGTGACCGATAAAGAGGCGAGGGGGGCTTCTGAAGACTTGAGAAAAGTATTTCAAGATGCTTTTCACGAGGTGCCTGTAAAGCAGCGACTGGCCCTTACCTCAAATCCCAAGGACTTAAAAAAATTTCTCTCCCAAAAGTCCAATGAGATCGATCAAAAACTAACGGTTCTAAAAAAGACCCGCCAGCCGGTGCTTTCCATGATCAAATTAATAAGCGACGCCTTCCCCCCAGACATGAAAGTTGATGTGAACCAACTTTCTATCGATGACAAGCAGGTGCTCGTTGACGGAGTTCTCTTCCAGGGTGCGCTAGATAAGGCCACAGAGAATCTAAAGGGCCTAAAATTCATAAAAGAACTAAAGACAACTAGAGATGGACAACGATTTCATATCGATGCCCAGGTGATTGGGAGATAACCATGGACATAGTCACGAAGACAAAAGCATGGATCAACGAGAATGCACCGATGTTGGCCGGCATTTATCAAAACAAATATGTCGGTATGGCGTATGACCGGTTCGCCAGTTTTAGCCCTAAGGAACAGAAAACCATCCTAATGGCCGGCTTTGGTGGGACGGTGCTGTTAGTTTTTTCCTACCTGTTTTTTTCGTATGTCTCATTGTGGAATGGTTCTGATAAAGCAGAGCGTGCCTACCAGATGGTCACTGAAGTTCAAAATTTCCAAAGGCAGATGAAAGAAAAGACTGCCCAGATCCAATCCATTCAAGGCCAAAGTCCGGTTGCAGCACCCGGAAAATTGAAACAGCATTTGTTGGACAATGCGAAAGCTGCGGGCATCTCTCCACGATTTGCTGAAATTGCTGAGAAACCAGACACCAGCGCGGGCGATGAGAAGGGCAGTGATATTCGCATGCGGCAAGCAACCGTCGTCTTAAATCGAATCAATCTTACTCAGCTAAAGTCCTTTCTTTCGGCAGTGGAGCTTGGGTCAAACAGCCTTAGTGTCTCCTCTATTAAAATCACGAATGATGAGAAGTTGCGCGGTTATATGAAGGCCGAACTCGGTGTCGTGGCCTACGTCATAAGCTCGGCTGATGGGGGTAACGGGTGAAACGCCCCAGCTGGTCGCAGATCCTGATCTGTCTTTTAATTTTTCTTTTTTTTGTGTTTCTCACATTTCCCTTCCAAAACCTGCGTAGCTACGTCTTTAAGAAGGTATACGACAATGCGGGAATAGTGATAACCGCTGATGGTTTGTCGCTTAACTTTTTTGGCTGGCCCGGCGTCACGCTTAAAAATGCCAGCGTTTCCATTCCCACTGGGGGTGGCGATATCACGCTAATCTCGAAAGACTTGGTAGCAAGGGCACGACTGGCCGGCATTTTACCACCGGTGCCTGCTGTTTCTTTAGCTCTCTACGGACTCAAAGGCGGCGGTGACGTGTACGCGCGGTTGGCTCCATCGGGTGATACCTTTGGGGTCTTAGCTGAGGCCAGTAAAGCAAATATGGCCCAAATTAATTTCCCTGGATTCCCGGAACCCATTCCAGGGATATTGGACATGGACGGAACTTTTTCGATCAATACCAAAGACCTTTCCAAAACGACCGGCTCTTTGGATCTTGATATTCATAAGTTTTTGATTCCAGCGCTCAATCTTCAGGGGATTATTCTTCCTGTACTCAACTTCGGCGACGTGAAGCTTAAGCTCTCTGTTCGTAACGGCGCCGTGGAAATTTTAAGCTTTAAAATGGGGTCAAAGGGGTCAGATATCAGCGGAAACATCACGGGCGAATTGAGGCTGGGGCAGACGATTTACAATTCGTCCCTGAATCTGACTTTGAAGCTGGCCTTGTCCCCCAGTTACCTATCAAACCCCCAGGGGGCCACTTTAGTGTCGTTGCTGGAGAGCTATAAGGACGCTAAAGGAGAGTATGGCATGCGTTGGAATGCGACGATTCAAGATATGATGACGAATGTCGCTGCGGCGTTGCCTCAGAAGGTAAGCAACTAGCGCTAACTTTCTTGTCTCATATTTTTTGGCGGAAACCACACCCGAACTGCCACCAGCAACCAAACAATGGTAAGCCAAACTGCCGATTGTAAAAAGTGTCCATAGGACCAGCCGCCAAACCGGATTGTCTTACGAATATCCAGAATCAAATCCCCCATTGGCGGAAGTAGGCTGTAAATATAGGCCAGCTTGTTAATGTTGGGAAAGTACTCCGTCAGTGACAGATTGGTGTTCAATTCAAAAAGAATTCCCCAGCCTTGCAGGAAAAAAAGCGTTCCCGTTCCCCAGAAAAAAGAGCCCATCGGGCTCATATTGAAAGCAAGTAAACCAAAGAAGAATGAGATCCCCACATAGGCCAAAGAGATGAGAACCAAACAGGGAATATATTTTCCAAAAAAGAAGCTTGGCTCCAACCAAAACTGAGTTCCGTAGGAGAATCTCAAGGCAGCCAGCATCGTTGCCTGCTGGCCAACAAGCATCGTAATGAGAACCGCTGCGTAGGAAACGGGGAAGAGCCCCCTTTTGATGGGAAGCACATAGATAATCTGCCCTCGACGTCCGCTGTGGAGGTTTGGCATAATCCACATTCCATACGAAGCCGCTAGAAATCCACTGATAAACAGAGAAAGAAATATCCCCCCAAGTAAAACCTGTTCTCCATCAAAATTGATTACCTTGCCTTGAAGTTGGATATTTAGCTTCTTGGTCAACTCGAACCACGCCAAGGGAAGAAAAAATGAGGCTAGGCCGAGTGTAACCAGAAGGCGGGAGCGCATGACGTGAAACCAAACGAGCTTAGTAAGTGCGGTGAGTTGATTCATTGTGCCGTCCTGTGAATATCCGTGAAGACGCTCTCCACGGTCTTGGATTGGGCGGCAAGGCTAGTAAGAGAAGCAAAAAGCTCCAATTGCCCTTGTTTGATAATAGCCACGTGGTCACAAATCTTTTCAACTTCACTTAAAATATGGGAGCTCACTAAAAAGCTAACATTTCTCCCTCTGGCGCGAAGAATGATTTCCCTTAATTTGATAATGGCCAGAGGATCAAGTCCGGTTAGCGGCTCATCCAAAATCATCAGCTCAGGGTCACCAATAAAAGCCTGCGCTAGCGAGAGCTTTCGTCTCATTCCCTTAGAGAGATCTCTAATTCGCTTTTTGCTTTCCAGTTCAAACTCAGCCAGTTCTTTTGCAATGGCCGCTTTTCGCACCGCTTTTGGTTTGATACGAACGGAGGCAACAAATTCCAAATATTCGCCAACCGTTAAAAAATCGGGAAACGACGGCTCTTCTGGAGCGTAGCCAATCTTTCCAAAGCAGCGTCTGTGAATGGTTGGGATCCCAAAAATCAAGGCGGTTCCCGACTTAGGGTTTGAGAGGCCTAGAATGATTTGAATGAGACTAGTTTTCCCCGCACCATTTAGGCCTAATAGCCCCAACGTGGTTCCCGCTTTAAAATCGAGAGTAATTCCTTTTAGAATTTCCTTACTACCCACAGAATAAAACAGATTGGTAAGCGATACGACGTGAGAAATGGACTCGTTCATTGCTGTTTCTTTCACTCTAAGGATTCAAAGAGTATATCAATCTTATGACATTAAATAGCAATAACCAGCATTTCGTGGGCCTCGATATTGGAGGAACCAATATTAAGTTTGTGGTGTTAGACGGGCTAAAAAATACTATCACCCGCGGGTCTCGTCCCTCTCAGGCCAGCCAATCCTCAGATAGTGTCGTCAAGGTCGCCTCACAAATCGTTGCAGACCTGTTAGCGGAGGGATTTGGAATTAAAAGGTTTGGAGTCGGTTGCGCGGGATCGGTCGATTATAAAAAAGGAGTGGTTCGTACTTCCCCCAATTTTCGTGGCTGGCACAATGTTCCCCTGGCTGATTTATTAAAAGCGGCTACCGGACTGGAGTGTGTAGTTGAGAACGACGGCAATTGCGCTGCTTGGGGAGAGTGGATGTGCGGTGGTTCCAAGAAAGTTGGCTCATTGCTGGTTCTTACCCTGGGAACTGGCATTGGTGGCGGGATAGTCACACAAGGAAGGGCTTTTCGTGGAGCGACGTCAACCGGCCCGGAGTTTGGTCACTTCTCCATGAGTTTTGACGGGCCACAGTGCGCCTGCGGTCACCGAGGATGTTTTGAAGTCTTCTGTTCAGGGTCTGCAATTTTGCGCAGTACTGGTTTCCAACCGCGGGACTTTTTCTCTCGTCTCTCCCGGGAACCCGTCCTGCAAAACTATCTCACCACTTACCTGCGCCAACTAAGCAGCGGTCTAGCCAGTCTGGCCAATCTCTTCGATCCTGACTTAATACTCTTGGGCGGAGGTGTCTCTCATGGCTTGGAGCCAAGCCTGTTGCTAATCAACACGGTCACCAAATCACTCTGTTTTCCCTCAATAGCAGAAAATCTTAAGATTGGTTTTGCGAGCCTGGATGAGTTCAGCGGTGCTATTGGCGCAGCGTTATTGGGTGGGGAAACTAAAGAATAATTAGTGGATGAGAGTTCCACATCTTGACCAGCGTACGGCTCTGGTTCCTGAACTATTATTTTGATCGAGCGAAAGCCATACCATTTCAGCCCGCCCTTTAATGTTTTCTCTTGGAACAAATCCCCAAGACCGGCTGTCATAGGAATCATCGCGGTTGTCGCCCATCACAAAAAACTTGTTCGGGGGAACCACTTCTTTGGGCACTAACCGATTCAGATCAGAGGCCGCCCCGGATTTATAACGCACTAAATGAACCGTATTATCTAGATATTCTTTATAAATCTCGCCTGAAGAATATTGCTCACTACCGCTCTCTGTGGGAAGAAGCGTGTCAGTTACGGCTTCTTTCCTTACCGCAATGCCGTTAACAACTAGGTCTTTTCCTTTTAATTCGATTACGTCCCCAGGGACTCCAACCACCCGCTTTATGTAGTGGAGAGATTCATCTCGAGGAAAGAGGAAAACAATAATATCGCCCCTCTTTGGAGAGCCCCAGCCCACCAATTCAACCTTGAGAAAGGGAAGGGTAAGGCCGTAAATAAACTTCGAAACAAAAATATGGTCCCCAATTTTTAAAGTGGGAACCATGCTACTTGATGGAATTTTGAAAGGTTCAAAAAGGAAGGATCGTACGAGTACGACTACTGAGAAGCAAACGACCAGCGCCTTGATAAGATCCCTCTTACCCTGCTGCTGCTCGGTGTTTCTAGGAACTGCGTTGCTAGTGCTTTGAGTTGTATCCGAAGCCTCTGACATGATGGCTCTAACTTTACGCTAAAAAAAAGGCCCAGGTAACTTTTGATTACCTGGGCCATAAATGGGGCATCGTGCTACTTTCCCGGGCAGTTTCCCGCCAAGTATCATTGCCGATGAGCGGCTTAACTTCTGTGTTCGGAATGGGAACAGGTGCTTCCCGCTCTCTATAGACACCCCAAACTAAAACCTTCCACTCTACTACCCCAGCCAAAGACTGAGGGGCAAGTGAATAGGCACAAACCTAAATGACAATGCATAGGGTAAATGTTTTCGATTCTCAGGACGTTTTGTGAAGCTAAGCCTCACGGCCAATTAGTACTGGTTAGCTGAACGCATTACTGCGCTTACACACCCAGCCTATCAATCTCGTAGTCTTCGAGCGGCCTTTAGGAGATTTACATCTCAGGGATATCTTGTCTTGAGGTCGGCTTCCCACTTAGATTCTTTCAGCGGTTATCCGTTCCGCACTTAGCTACCCAGCAATGCCCCTGGCGGGACAACTGGAACACCAGCGGTGCGTCCAACCCGGTCCTCTCGTACTAAGGTCAGCTCCTCGCAGATATCCTGCGCCCACAGAAGATAGGGACCGAACTGTCTCACGACGTTCTAAACCCAGCTCGCGTACCACTTTAATCGGCGAACAGCCGAACCCTTGGG
>JAYVQZ010000367.1:0-20568 GCA_043776735.1 Deltaproteobacteria bacterium
GGGACGCAAATCCCAAGAGAGTCGCTAGCTCCCTTCTCAAATCGAGAGCTTCCGTCATCAATGCGGCGTTGTCTTCTCCGCCACGCCTCATGTATTTGCTTTCGAGAAGCTGGCGCGCCTTGTCGGATTGGGCGGTCTCCATAAACGGGTTATAGTGAGGGTAAGCTAAGGTGACTCTATGCTTACCGTCGTCAGTTTTTTTAAGATTGTCGATAAACGACTCAGGAAGGCCGCGAAGCTCTTCGCGGGTCAAATCCACTCCATCTTCCCATTCCACAAGACGCTTGGAAAACTCAGACTCCAACGAAACAAGTCGTTTTTTCTTTTTTAGGAAGAGGGTGCGCTTTTCATCCGTCAGGCCAAGGCCGTTTCTTTCAAAGAGAAGTAGGTACTCTGACAGCAATTTCAATTCTACCGGGTCGGTAAGCCGCCTTGAGCTCTCAAGCCATTTTAGTGCCTGATAAAGTGGCTTTCTGGCAAAGAGATCGACCATCAGCTGCTGCAATTGAGTTTCACAGCGATCGGCGGTGTCTCGAATCCCAGCATCGGTAGAAACATACTTAAGAAATAATGGGGTATTTACCGTATTGGAAAGGCGGGTTGAAGCTTCCTCCAACGCCCCTAATGAATTCTCAAAAGTGATATCGGCCTGTGCAACCGTCTCAATCTCCGCAACCCGGGAAAGAAAAATCTTTTCTTCACTTTGGTAGATCGACTCCACCGTGCTAGCGGTAAAATTGAAGCGAGGCGCTTCGGTGTCTAATTTCATTAGTGCAGACTTTCGAGATACCTCTCGGCGTCAATAGCGGACTGACAGCCGTTGGCCGCAGCCGTAATGGCTTGGCGGTATACGGTATCTTGAACATCGCCGGCGGCAAAGACGCCCGGACGATTAGTTCGTGTCGTAGGGCGTTGCCCCAAAATCACGTAACCCTTTTCATCCAATGCCACTTGGCCTTTAAGGAAGTTGGTGTTGGGTTCGTGGCCAATGGCCACAAAGAACCCTTCGCAGGGGATATCTTGGATTTTACCGGTATTGACGTCTTTAATTCGGGCCGCCGTGACGCCGTTGTCGCCAAGCACTTCTTCAATCGAGTGGTTCCAAATCACCTTAATCTTAGGGTTATTCATTGCGCGGTCTTGCATGATCTTGCTCGCCCGAAAAGAGTCCTTACGGTGAATGATGGTTACCTGTTTGGCAAAACGGGTGAGAAAGTTTGCCTCTTCCATAGCGGAATCACCGCCGCCTACCACAACGATTTGGGCCCCTTTAAAGAACGCTCCGTCGCAGGTGGCGCAACTACTTACCCCTTTTCCCAAAAGTCTTTTCTCACTGTCGAGTCCCAACCACTTAGTGGCCGCTCCCGTAGAAATGACAACTGACTTTGCTTCGATCTTTTCGTCGTCTATCCAAATTTGGTGGGTCTTTCCTGAGAAGTCGACGCGAGTGGCATCTTTTTGAATAAAGCGAGTGCCAAAGCGCTCGGCTTGATCACGAAAATGTTTCATTAACTCGGGACCCTGGATTCCTTTGGGAAAGCCTGGATAGTTTTCTACTTCGCTAGTAAGCATAAGTAGGCCTCCACTGGCATAGCCTTCAATCATAAGAGGCTTCAAGTTCGCGCGAGCTGAGTAGATTGCGGCGGTGTATCCTGCAGGGCCAGAACCAATAATAACTAAGTCTTCCATAAAATCTTTAGATTCCTGTGTTGCGATTTGCCAAAAAGACTAACGGGAGTAGGGCAGATTTTCAATGCGGGACGTGAGCTAAATGCTGCCAAACGTCATGAAGTGTTTCCTTCAACGGCCTAAAAGTAAAGTCTGGTACCCATTCGCTTAATTTTTCAGGTCGAACTTTAAGGCCCAAAAAGGGGTTATGGGGATCAGGCTGCCCTATCACTTTGGCGGTGACTCCTGAGATCTGGATTAAGGAAGCGGCAATCTCACGAATCGTGCTCACCTGAGGTGAGGCCAAATTTATTTTCTCTACGGCAGACCTCTTCTTAGCGTCCCAGAGGCGAGGGAGCAGGAGGGAGATGTCTCTGACATCCATAAATTGGCGGTAAGCCTCTGGAGAGCGAACCATCAGGTCACCGCCGTTTTTTGGGAGCCCTTGGATTTTTCGGCAAAGGTCAGGAACTACAAAACCTTCTGCCTGGCCGGGCCCAATACAGGTATAAAGGCGGCCAATAATGAACTGGCTTTCTGGATGGGCTTTAGAATATTCCTCAATGGCTCGTTCGCCCAAATACTTTGAAAAACCGTAGTAACTTGAGGTCTCCACCGGCGTCGCCTCAGTAACCTCGCCTGCGGGGTTGCCATAAATATGCATGGTACTGGCAAAGAAAAGCTGAAAGGGATGGGGCAATAGGCTTACCGCTTCTAAAAAACGGCAGATGGTCAAGAAATTCTGGCGGAAGTATTTCTCATTTTGCTCGTCACGCCCGACCCGACCACTTCCTGCAAAAAAGTAGATCCGTTCCGGTGCGAAACCCTTAAGCAATGCTGCCACTTGGTTAGGGTCGGAAACGTCGCAAACCCTTGTGGTGTGGCTATCTCCAGGAGAACTCCGAAGCACTACGGATAAGATTTCCTCTGAGGTGGCAGATCTAAGGTGTTTTCCTAGACAATTTCCAATAAAGCCATTTCCACCAACGATCATCTGTCGCATTGGGCCTAAAGCTACCTGTTTCCTTCGATTTCGGCAAAGGGGAGAACTAGGTAAGGACCGATAACGCAATAAGTCTAAGTTCAATGCCACTGAATTCTTTTAGACGCTCTTTGGCTGTGTTATTTCTTGTCGATGCAAATATTAGTCACTGGCGGTTGCGGCTTTATTGGATCTCATTACATTCGTTACTGTCTTCAAAAGTACACGGACATCAAGATCCTCAATGTGGACTCCATGACCTATGCGGCCCATCCAGAAACCGCAAAAGCGTTGGAACGGCTCGACCCCGTTCGCTACCAATTTTTACAAGAAGACATCACGTCTGAAAAAGTTGCCGATTTGATAAGGTCAACCCACTTTGACGCCATCATAAATTTTGCGGCGGAAACTCACGTAGATCGGAGCATTTTAGAACCGGCGATATTCGTGATGACCAACATCAAAGGGGTGGAGAATCTGCTCAATGCCGCTCGAAAAAGGGGCGGGGTACGGTTTGTTCAGGTTTCCACGGATGAGGTTTATGGTTCGCTCTCGCCAACGGATCCCAAATCGGTTGAGACTTCTACCCTGTCACCAAATTCGCCTTACGCCGCTTCCAAAGCATCTGCCGATCTTCTCGTTTTGGCCAACAATAAGACCTATGCTCAGGACATCATCATTACCCGTTGTTCCAATAACTTTGGGCCCAGCCAATATCCCGAAAAATTCATTCCTTTGATGATCGCCAATGCGATTGAGGATTTGCCGATTCCTGTATACGGAGATGGCCAGCAGGTTAGGGATTGGATTTATGTTGAGGACCACTGCTCGGCGATAGATCTCTGCGCACGGACAGGGAAAAGTGGCGAGGTCTATAACATTAGCAGCGATAACGAGATGAAGAACCTGGACGTCGCCAAAATGTTGCTTAAGTGCTTGGGCAAACCCGAGTCGTTACTCAGGTTTGTAGGGGATCGTCCGGCACATGATCGGCGCTACGGCCTTAATGCCAAAAAGATTTCCGACGAACTAGGTTGGAAACCGCAATTCTCCTTTGAAAAAGCAATCGCCAAAACCATTGAATGGTATCAAAAGAACGACGGCTGGTGGAAGCAACTTCGTGGTAAGGCATTTTACGACTATTACGCCGCCAATTATGATGTGAAATTTAAGGCCACTTCGGCAGGAAAGAGCTAAACGGATGAAGGGCATTATACTGGCCGGCGGTACCGGCTCCCGTTTGTTTCCTTTGACTAAGGTGACGAACAAACACCTTCTTCCCGTGGGCAAAAAGCCTATGATCCTTCATCCTGTCGAGAAGCTCGTCAGCGCCGGGATTAAGGAAATTATGGTGGTTACCGGAGTAGAGCATATGGGGGCAGTAGTCACCCTCTTGGGCTCAGGTAAAGATTTTGGCTGCCGATTTACTTACAAGGTTCAAGATGAGGCAGGGGGAATTGCTCAGGCGCTTGGACTTTGTGAGGATTTTGGAAGAGACGATCGCGTAGTGGTATTGCTTGGCGACAATATCTTTACTGATGAACTAGGCCGTTTTGTTACCCGCTTTCAAAAGAAAGATAAAGGCGCGATGGTCCTCATAAAAGAGGTCAAAGATCCCGAACGATTCGGGGTTCCCGATATCCAAAATGGGAAGCTGATGGGGATCGTTGAAAAGCCGGAAAACCCAAAGAGTTCTTTTGCGGTGACGGGAATTTATTTTTACGATCACCACGTTTTTGAAATCATCAGAAAGTTGCGCCCCAGTCGTCGAAACGAGCTTGAAATTACCGATGTCAATAATGCGTACCTTGCAGAAGGCAATCTAGAATTCGACACTATGGTGGGTGATTGGACTGATGCCGGAACTTTCGAATCTCTTCAACAAGCCAATCAACTCATGTCGAAGGCAGCCGATTAATTATGGAATTTAAATTCGATTCAATTCACGACGTGGTGGTGAAACCAATCAGAAAACATCCCGATAAACGTGGCTGGTTGGCCGAAACGTTTCGCTGGGATGAACTATCCGAAGAATTCTATCCGCGAATGGGGTACATCTCTCAGTCCCTTCCCGGAATTACTCGTGGGCCCCACGAGCATATCGACCAGGCGGATTATTTTGTGTTTTTGGGTCCCGGCAGCTTTAAGATTTGGCTTTGGGATAATCGGCCAGCGTCGCCGACCTACCGAAATAAAATGGTTTTTTTTGGCGGCGAGGAGAAGCCGACTTCAGTTCTTATTCCAGCGGGCGTGGTTCACGCTTACCGCAATATGAGTGACGGGATCTCAGTCGTACAGAACTTCCCCAATCGTCTTTTTATGGGAGAAGGCAAAAAGCATCCCATAGATGAATTGAGGCACGAGGATGACCCCAAATCCCCGTTCAAGGCAGACTGATCCATTTTCTGGTCCCGTAGTTTTATTAGGGGCCCACGGCATGCTGGGCTCGGATTTAGCTGCCGCATTAAGACAAAGGGATCTTGTCGTGCCGCTTTGTTGCCCTACTCATGGGGAATGTGATCTTTCTGAGGATCGAACCCTTTTTGATTATTTATCGAAAATCAAACCTTCGCTCATTCTCAATGCCGCAGGCTTTGCCAACGTAGACAATGCGGAGAGCGCCCGGTCAGAGGCTTTTGCAGCCAATGTGTCTGGACCTGCTTGGCTGGCTCGCTATAGCGAGGATAACGGGGCCAAGCTCATCCATTTTAGTACGGATCAGGTTTATGACGGGAAAAAGGGCACGTCCTATTCTGAAGAGGATGCTCCAAACCCCTTGAATTATTACGCCGAGACAAAATGGTTAGGGGAACAGGCCGTATTGAAAAATTCCAATTCGCTGATTTTGCGCGTGCAGTGGCTTTACGGGCGAACTCGTGACCGTTTCTCTCCCTTAAAAAACAGAAATGAATTTTCTGCCTTTTCCGATCAATTTGGTGCCCCTACGTGGACGGTGGAGCTTTGTCGTTGGATTTTGGCGCTGGCTGACAAAAATGAACGCGGACTCTATCACGCGGTCCATGACGACTACGCATCTTGGGCGGAGATTTTTGGGTACGTCTGTGAAGTGACCGGATGGAATGTGAAAATCAATCCCACCAAAACCGCTGCTGCAAAACTTCCCGCAAAGCGTCCCTGCTTTAGCGTATTGTCGAACCACAAATTACGCGCCTGTTTGGGGATGACGTCATTGGGGAGTTTTCGCGATCCGCTTCGCCGCTTTCTGGTGACTCTCTAATGGAACTGACTGAAATTCCCGGCCTCGTGATTGGGGCTGGTGCGGTGGGGTTGGCGTGTGGCTATTATCTGGCGCCACAGGGATTTTGGGTGATCGAAGCTGAGGCAAAGTTTGGGCAGGGGAGCTCTTCTAGAAATAGCGAAGTGATCCATAGCGGCATTTACTATCCTGAGAACTCTTTAAAGAAAACTTTCTGCCTAGCGGGTCGAGAAAAACTCTATCGATTTTGCGAACGTGCCAAAGTCCCCGTTCGAAGGTCAGGAAAGCTTATCGTGGCTTGGGAAGCCGAAGAGGAAGAGTCGCTACGATCGTTACAACGCAATGCCCGCAACCGAGGAATCGCCACGGAATGGCTCACCAGAGACCAGGTGAAAAAGGAAGAGTCTCAACTTAACGTCCGGTGCGCTCTTAAAGTTCGTGATACTGGAATTTTGGACTCTCATTCGTACCTTTCTGCCCTTGAAGGGATGATTGCCGGACGCGGTGGTTCCCTAGTCTATCGTCACCGCGTGGTGCGGGTGGAAAAGGTTAGCAAAGGGTGGGAGGTGGCACTTCATGGCCCCTCCGGTGAAATTTGGGTGCGAACCTCCCGGATCGTAAATGCCGCCGGCCTCTCCGCTTGTGAAATACGTCGCCTGGCCTTTCCCGATTCTATTTACAGCCATAGTTTCTGCCGCGGCCGTTACTTTTTGCTTTCTTCACGTTTCAAAGACCGAGTGAGCACACTGGTTTATCCCCCGCCGGAAAAACACGGCCTGGGCGTTCATCTTACGATGGATATGGGCGGCAACCTCCGTTTAGGGCCCGACGTAGATTGGCTCACTGAGGCCAATGCCGAACAACTGAGCCCCTTTTTGGATTGTGATTGGGATAGCTTGGCACCCGCATTTACCGCCGCCGCCGCAAGGTACTTTAGCGACGTTAAGGGAACCGACCTTTCCCCAGGTTACATTGGGATTCGTCCGAAACTTTACTCCAATGGCAAACCCACGGGCGATTTTGCCATTGCGGTGAACTCAGGGTGGGTGGATTGCCTAGGAATTGAGTCCCCTGGCCTCACTTGCAGTCTTGAAATAGGTGAGGAAGTGGCCAAACAGTTCTCCCGCGTTTGACGCGATGGGAAAGCCTTTGCCTCTTGGCATTAGGTAGCGGATCGTCTAGCTCTGAGGGGTCAGCTAAACCTAAAAAAGGTCTTTAATGCCACCTACTCTCGACAGAATTCAGGCCAGCCAAAAGCTTCATGCCCGATTGCAAAAAGGCGGCAAAGCACGGCCTTTTTGGATCTGTGGCCCTTGTGTCATCGAAAGTCGCGATCTGGTGGCTACCGTTGCGCAAAAACTCAAAGAGATTGAACGCCGACTTGGCGTAGAGGTTATTTTTAAAGCCTCGTTTGATAAAGCCAACCGTGCTTCGGTAGAGAGCAAAAGGGGAATGGGAATCGACAGTGGGTTAGAGACTTTGGCGTGGGTGAAAAAAGAATTTGGATTTCCCATCCTCACCGATGTGCATGAATCCTCTCAGGTTAGCGCAGTTGCCGAAGTAGCCGATGTTCTTCAAGTGCCGGCTTTTTTATGCCGCCAAACCGATCTCATCCGGGCCGTCAGTGAAAGTGGCCGGCTCGTGAATATTAAGAAAGGGCAATTTCTTGCCCCTCATCAGGTTCAGCCGCTGGTGAAGAAACTGGAGCATTTTAAATCGCAGGGATTTTGGATCACGGAACGCGGGGTCACCTTTGGTTATGGGCGACTAGTCGTTGATTTTGCGGCATTTCCCGAAATCGAACGATCCGGTGCTCAACTGATCATGGATATTACACACGCGGTGCAGCTGCCTGGAGGCGAGGGAGGCAGTAGCGGAGGTATCCGCGAAGCCATTCCTTATCTTGCTCGTGCTGCCGCCGCCGTGGGTGTTTACGGTTTCTTTGCTGAAACCCATCCCGACCCTCAGAAGGCTTTTTCAGACGGTCCCAACGCCTGGCCGCTGGATAAATTAGAAGATCTAATACAGAAAACGATCCATGTCGCTGAGGTCAGCCATGGTGAGTGATTGGGTCCTATCGGCAAAGCGCACCTTAAAAAGAGAGGCTGCGGCAATCGCCGATTTAGAAAAACGTTTGGGGGAGGAATTTGCTCTGGCGTGCGAAAAGATTTTGGCCTGTCAGGGAACTGTTGTTCTCACGGGCATGGGAAAGTCAGGCCTCATTGCCCGAAAATGGATGGCGACCTTTTCGTCTACGGGAACGACCTCTTATTTTCTCAATCCGGCGGAGGCCTCTCATGGGGATTTGGGGATATTGCGGCAAGGGGATCTTCTTGTTGCATTAAGCTTTAGTGGCGAGACCGAAGAGTTGGCCAACGTGATTCGCTATGCCAGAGAGACCGATACTTTCGTCATTGGAATTACGGGAAGTCTTTCTAGCTCATTGGCGCGGGGATCAAACCTGGTATTGTCCGTCGCCATCGATGAAGAGGCGTGCCCCTTGGGGCTGGCTCCTACCGTTTCGACCACGTCGATGATGGCTCTTGGCGACGCTCTTGCCGTAGCCTTAATGGAACGGCGTGGATTCTCTGAAAAAGATTTTGCAAGGATTCACCCGGGGGGAAGCCTCGGTCGTAAACTTTGGCTGAGGGCCAAAGACCTCATGCACCGGGGAGATTTGCTTCCCACGGTTTCCCCAGACACTACTTTCACTGACGTCCTGTTAGAGATGACTCGCAAACGTCTTGGCCTGGCCATTGTGATCGAAAACGACTCAGTTTTGGGAATTGTTACCGACGGTGATGTGCGGCGCCACGTTCAAGATCACGCTGGCGATTGTGGTGCCTCAAAGGCAAAACAGATAATGACCGCCAATCCAAAACGAATTGGGGAGTCGGCCCTGGCCGTAGAGGCCCGGGAACTTATGGAAAAAAATAGCATTCAGCACCTCTTGGTTTACTCTGAATCCAAAACTGAAGAGCTTGTCGGTGTCCTTCATCTGCAGGATCTCCTGCGGGCTAAAGTAGTTTAAGCGCTCATGCTTTCCACCACCACCACCGCACGTGCCGCCTTTATCGATAGGGATGGCACTATCATCGTAGAAAAAAATTACCTCAATGATCCCACTCAAGTTCAATTGCTGCCTGGCGCTGTTGAGGGATTACTCGCCCTTCAAGCAAAGGGGTTTCTCCTATTCGTAGTGAGTAACCAGTCAGGAATTGCTCGTGGAAAAATTTCTCAGGCACAGTTTGAATCGGTGCACTCTGAGTTTGCACTTAAATTGGAAAAATCGAAAATCACAATTACGGATTTTCTCTACTGTCCCCATGCCCCTAATGCTAATTGCCCTTGTCGAAAACCCAAGACCGGAATGATTCCCAGAGAATGGCAAAAACAAACAATCGATTTTTCCCAAAGCCTGGTTGCGGGAGATAAAGTTTGTGACCTAGAAATGGGCATCGCCTTGGGAGCAAAGACTTTCCTGGTTTTGACCGGCTACGGGGAAGAGACAAAGAAATCCATCCCCGCCACTCCAAAGGTGACCGTAGTTGCCGACCTTTATGCTCTAAGCTTAGATTGTTGAGCCCCTCACCTTTTTTGCTCAAACATACCGATACGATAGGGATGAGGAGAGATCGGACAATGAGATGGTTTCGCAATTCACCAACCAGCCTATTGGCGTGGGCTTTGGTGTTCTTTGCGGTTTCGCTCTATGCAGAACCGCCCGATCTGGCGCGTTTTGCGGGAAGAGTTCGTGTCGGCGCAGAGATCGAATTTGCGCCTTACCAATTCGCACTTATTGTTGGAAATTTTGATCTAACAACTTGGCAGCCTCATTTTAAAAAACTGCGACTCTCCGATCAATGGGTCGATACTTACTTAGAAGTGCCCGGCGCCTTTGAATCTCTGCCTGCACCGGTTAGAGCCTCATTGGGGGAAGGGCTGTTTTTAAAGGTCGAACTTGAAACCGTTGCTCCTAAAAGCATTATTGGCGACAATTCCAAAAAGTTAGAAGACACAACACTCTCTGTTAAAGGACTTCTCGGACCCGATGGAAAGCCTTATTCGTCTGAAATCGTGCCTTCTGACTTGGTAACCTCAAAAGCCACCCAAGCATCAAAACAAGGGGAAGCAAATATTGTGGATCGGGGCGGTTTTGTGCTCACGCCAGCCGGTGCTTTAGAACGGGACCGTGCCGTTTTAGTAACACGATGGAAGGCACTTCCCCTTTTGCAGAGACGAAAATTAATGCGCCTTGAGCACCTTTCTCCGCTTTTTCGGGCCACTTTCGTTATCAACTACTTGCGGACTCACCCAGGGACAAAACTCGAAATGAAACGGGGGATCCCTATTGGTATTCAGAACATTTTGCAAGACTACAATTGGTCGGTGCATCCCCAGCAGCAGTTGATTGAGTTTCGACACACGGATCCCTACTTGAATCCGGCCGAGATGGAAGAGAGCCGAAGAAAATTGGCCCTGCTGGCCAATACCAATCGTGGTTTTAATGACATGAACATTCCACCGGAAGGAGGAGTCACTTTTCATTTTCATGCCAGCCTTGTCGAAGATAGGGATCTTAAAAATGTAGCCCATTCCTATAATCAGTTGCTCCTTTCGCAGTTGGGCGCAGCGGGCCGTATTGATTCCGTCTTACGGCCTGGTCGGGTCGCCTTCAGTGCGCTTGGGAGAAAAGGGCTAATCCGCCTGATCGGCAATAATCGAATTGAGCAAAGGGTTCATCTCAAAGATCCTGCCGAGAGCCTAGCGGAGCTGCTTTCCCTCATGGTAATGCCCGAAGATCAGGTTATTGGAAAAATCAATGCAGAGATTCGCAAAAATCTAACCCCGGATGTTTTAGATGCGATCGGGGAACGAAATCTTTCCTTACTCAATGAGATTTTATCGGATTCCTATGACGGTAAGGAATCTGGGGCAGAACCTGAACGGGTTATTCTCATCCAGAAGGCCGTATGGAGGCGTCTCGTTGATAAGAAAAATAATCCCGCTCAAAAGCTCAAAGCGCTGAGTACTTTAGAAGAGTTTTATCGTCGCATTCCCGGCGCCCTGCAGGCTATTGAAGAATTTAGCGGCCAGATACAAGCCGAGTTTCTGAGAGAAAATGGTGCTGCCATGATTGCTGGCTTGAAAAACGGAGATTTCCGTGAGGAATCCCTTTCCCATGCAATTGTGAATTACATTTTTGATCTGGGAAATGACCCTAATGGTAAATTTAATCCCTATTTTCTTACGAAAGAATTTGGAGTTCTGTTGTCCGAGTATCTTGCAATGATTGGACCTAATAGGAGTGAAGTTACTACGTATGCATTTTCATTTTTAGCTCAGCGCTCTGCTGAAATTAAAAAGGAATGGTTTAAGGCGATTGCCGCGCACCGCGTTTTCGTTAGCCCCACAAGTTGGTCGAGTCATTTAGAGGATGGCTCGCTCAAGGAGCCATCCCCTGCTCGAGATCAGTTTTTGGCAATGATGAGAGGAGAATACGGCCCTCAGCAGAGCAGCGACTGTTTAGAAATTTATGTTTCCCACAGCCCAGTGGATGCGGAGTTTGAGGCAGCATTTGCGTATGGATTCAAGGGCAAAGGCGGAACTTTTGGAGACAGCCTTCAGCGCAGCCTAATGAGGAGACTCTATGTTATTGCCACCGGAGAAAAAGTAAAAAACAGAACACCAGAGGAACTTGAAGCCCTGGTTGCCCGGGCCTCCCTTGGCCTAAAGTCCAGCTATCTCGCAGCGCAGGACATGGCGATCGCAGCTTTAGTGGCGTTATCAGAGCATCAGGCTCCCGAGTCCCGATCCGCCCTTGCTGCACTCGACCCTGTCTTTAAATCGGAGTCAATGCTTGCGATGTTGGCACAAACTCTTAAGCCAAAGCAAGAGGCCACGGTGGGAAGAATCGTGCTTCAGTATGCGAAAAAGAAGTTTGGTTCAGTTGTAGTCAGGAAAATTTTGGAAACCGCTAGACCGCCACGATCTTGCCAGCGATCCCTGTATGACCTTGGAGCCTAATCAGGCATTAAAGCCCAACGGCTTTATGACCGATAACGTTATGAGACTCCTATGAATGCCCTTCTCCCGATCACTTTTGTTCTTTTTTCGGTGGGCCAACTTTTTGGCGCCGAAGTCATTGCCGTGAGCAGCGGGCGTCGCAGCATTGCTATCTCTCACGAATCGGTTGGCAAATGGGCAGTGGAAGATCGTGCCTGTGTGATTCAAAACGAAACCGATGTGGTCTGCGGTTCGATAAGCAAAACCACAGCTAAGGGTGCGATCGTTAAACTTGATATTGCTTTCGAAGGCGTTTCGATCGGGGATAAAGTTAGGAAATCAGGATCCGGCCGTCATTTGGCGGCAGAAACCGTAGAAACATTTAACGCCCAGTTCTCTCCACGTGATTTTGATCTTACTACGGGGCTTGGCGTGGGATTTAGTTTTTTTTATCCGATGCTTCATTTTCAAGCTGGGATTGGCAAACACTTTGCGGTTGGAATTCAGCCCTATTTTTATAAAGCCGCGGGCGGAACCACAAACATCTCAGCTATCGGCGGCATGCTGACAGCAAACTATTATTTCCAGCCGTATTTTCGCGGCCTTTGGTTGTCCCTAGGTGCGGGAATTACCTCGCTATCGGTAAAAGATCCGTCTGCTGCCATCGATGAAAAGGCGAGTGTGCCGACCGGAGTTCTTACGGTTGGTTACCGCGCACGTTGGGCAAAGGGATGGAATGCGGGAATTGGCGGGGGGGCGCAGCTGTTGTCTGATCCAAAATTCACTTCCGTCACCTTAAACTCTGCCGGCATTCAACCCCTTCTTCTCTTGGACTTTGGAATCAATTTTTAATTAGTACGACGGCGATCTTTTTGACACTTGATTGGAAAGACCAGCCATTACATCAATTGTTACTTGATGATACCAGATCGTTGCTAAAGGAGCAGGGCATGTCTAAGCCATGGAGAGCGCAAGTTATCGAAAGCATTGTCGTCTCTGTTTTTTAAATAATAATGTCTAAAAGTAAGACAAAATATTTAAGTGGTCAGACTCTAGACAGAAAATGATTAAAAAATCGTAACGGTCTCAATCCGTTGGGAAATGTGGTGTCAATAGGATGTCCATTTTTTGGCATGAGATGTGGAGTAACTTTGGTTGTCCCCGTTGCGCGTAGGATTCCCAAAAACTGTGTTTAATCCGTCGTCAAAAATCAAATCGGCATTCGTTGCTTTGTGCCTTCTATTGCCCGCGGTGACACTCACTTCCTGCGGCATGGTGGACTTCACAAAAACTAAAAACTTTTTAACCTTTAAACTCCAACGGGACGCCGAGCTCAATAACCTTAGGGGTAAGGCAGATCCGACGCCAACGCCGAGTCCTACACCGAACCCTAACGCACGAGTGGATGCCGCCACTGGAATGCGTTTGGTAGCTCCGATAAACTTTATTTATCAGCCGGGCGTATGCAAAGGGCCTTTTCAAATTGAGTCTGTAAAAGACAATGCCGTTGCCCCGGCCCCCACCACATTGACGATAACCATCGCCCCATTTGCTCAGGGGGGCGGTTTAAATTCAAGTGAGCTTTTCACGCAAGCCGGCTGCAATGCCGGGAATGCCTTCACCTCAGCAACTCAAATTCAAATTTTGGGAGGCGAAAGTCGGGCCAAGATTGGCGCGGTGGACAGTTTCTACCTCAGGACAGACGCGTTCGTTGGAGGGCCCGCCCGAGTTTTGAAGGCCACAACAGCTCCCTACGGGTGGACGGCCAATCAAACTTTGGCTCAAGTGGTTTCGTCAATTCAGTTTTTGCCGGCTTCGGCGCCGCAGCTTGGCGTGGGTGTTTGCAGCTCGATGCCTTTTCAGCTGAAAAGCTACGATCTTTCTGGTCAGCCGTTTGGTAGCGCAGTCATAGATTTAAATGACGATGTTTTTAAGGCGGAGTTTTTCTCTACCGCCGATTGTCTGACCCCACTCAATGCCGGCACTGTGGCCAATACTTACCGCATGACGACGACCAACGGCATTAGCCCCAATTTCTATGTCAAACCAAAGAACCCCGCGCTGACTCCCGGCTATAAACTGATGGGCAAATTATCCGGGGGCACGGGAACGGCCGAGCTGGCGGGAAGTCTAAAACTCGTCCCTTACCAGGCCGTTGTCATCTTGCCGGCAGAGGGGGTTACGGCTAATCAATGCGCCATCATGGGCCTTCGGTTGGTTGATTTTTATGGGAAGGCGATAAATCCAGAAAATCAACAGTTCTCAGTCACCTTGAAGAACACGGATGCGAATGGAAATATTATCGAATTAGATTCCTCGGTCTCCTTTTTTAAAGACGACGGGCCGGCGGAAGATCCGTGTCGGGGCAGTGTTCAGCCAAGGAATGAAATCAAGATTCCGAAAGTGTTGGGCACACTGCCTCTTAACGAGATCACTTTAGCCTTTCGAGATTCAACGTTAGTCGATAGGCAATGGCACCTGCAAACCAGCATTGGCGGCGACTATGCCCCAGAACGCGCAGTCAATGTCGTACGCAATTCTTTGGTCGTGGATATCAGCTTTAATGCCGCCGGACCAACGAAAGGGATATTGAAGTCGACGCGCAGCGGGAGCGAATTCAGTGGTCTTCTTTTAAACGGTCCAGCAATCTATGCCACCGGAAGTTCAGGCAACGATAGTCAAAGAAAACTATTGGTCTCTAAGTCTAAATCTTGGGGGGGCTGGGACGGCGCTTTTGGGGGTGACGGTAACTTAGAAGTTTCTTATGGGGCTTCGGCAGCCGGCACCGGAATGGTGCTGCAGGGCAATGACTCAACTTTTTTTAATGTGGGTGGCTGGACCATACCCGATCCTCTAAATCCGTTGAGAGACCTTTTTACCTCTCGTTTTTCTCAAACGGACGCTACTCGGAGGCCGGACGCGAGCTTTGGCGAAGCTGGCGCTGGGGGAATGGCTCCTGGCAAGTTTACCGCTGATACCAAAGGAAATGGCATAGCGGCGATGGCTGATGGACGGTTGGTGGTCGTGGGCTCTAGTCAAAATAGGATGGGCCTTGCACTCTTTTCTGCAGCAGGGGGCTTAATCGAACGCAAACTCTTTAGTGTGTCTGCCGGTTCTCTGGATGAGGCCAATGCAGTGCTAGTGTCCGGGGATCGCATTTTGGTAGCTGGCACCACCACGCCAGCGGCTATCGGCAGCTACTCTAGTTTTGTATTGGCATGTTTAAAAATTGTCGCTCCGGCCCCCGTTACGGGTTCAATTCTCGCCTTCTGCGGTGATTTTGCCGGTGGTAACGGATTGGCCACGGCGGATTTTGGCGGAGCTGCCGCAGCGGTCGCTTTGACTCTGCAGGGCCAAAACGTAGTGCTTGCGGGTTCCACCGCGGTACTCGCCCCGCGCCAAATCGGGCCTAAGAATGTGGCTTTAGCCAGATTTCTGGCAGATGGCCGATTGGATACTTTGGAGGCGTCGCAAAATCAGGCTTTTGGACAAAATTTAAGTGGCACTGCCATTTTCGATTACGGGGAATCGGAGACCCCAACGGGCGTTGCTATCGGCCGCGATGGCCGTGTAATTGTTGTAGGAATCAGTGTATCCGGTAGCCAAACTAATGGTTTTATTTCGCGGTACTCTAGGAACGGGGGCCCCCCGGATGACCCTTCTCCCACCGCTCCTCCTTTAGCCGTCTTGCGGCTTCGAAATGCTGCGGATCAGTACCTGCCCTCTGCCTTTAGAGCTGTGGCCATTGACTCTCTTAACCGGTATTTGGTGGTGGGCAACAGCCTAGCCACTAGCAGCGATCCCTCGACCAACTCCTTTCTTATCCGCCTTTTAGAGTGAGGCCAGCGTCCAAAAAGTGAAGTAACGCTCAGTGTTAATTTCGCGGGAAAGTTGAAAATTGGGCCACATCCTTTATGCTGGCGCGACGTGGTCACCCGAGTAAATGAATGGTTGAAAGAGATCTACTCTTTCCGTGAAGTCCTGTGGCATATCCTGGCTCGGGACCTCAAGGTAAAGTACAAACAGACAGTCCTGGGATACCTCTGGTCGCTGCTCAATCCCATCCTCCAGTTAGCGTTGTTAGGGGCAGTTTTTTCGCACGTGGTTCGCTGGCAGGTAAAGGATTACACCCTTTTTCTTTTCTCAGGCCTTTTGGTTTGGAATTTCTTTAGCGCCGCATTGATAGTGGGCTCCTACTCGTTTCTGGAGAGTGAACACTTTATCCGCAAGATCTATTTGCCAAAGCTGCTCTTTCCGTTGAGTAAGGTGATCTTCCGTCTCATCGATTTTTTATTTTCGCTTTTGGCGCTGTCTCTTTTGGCGATGCTGATGGGCTATTCTCTTCGCCCCACAATGATTTTGCTGCCCCCGGCCATTATTTTGCTCACTCTTTTTATTTTGGGCATCACGATTATTGGGGCGGTGGTGACGGTATATTTTCGCGATTTTCAATACTTGATAAATGTGGGTTTGCAGATGCTCTATTTTGCTAGTCCCATTCTTTACCCGATGGAGATGATGCCGCCGAACATGCAATGGGCGCTTAGGGCAAATCCTCTGTGCACCTTCTTAATGCTATTTCAAAAGATCATTTACGAAGGACAGGCACCTTCGCTTCACCAGTGGGGAGCGGCTGCTGGGGTAAGCCTTCTGTCGTTGGGTGCGGGACTGCTCTGTCTATTTCGGACGGAACACAAATTGGTGTTTCGTTTATGAGCCAGGCAAAGATCGATTTAGAAAACGTCTCGGTTCAGTTTAAGCGCTATAACATGCGCAGCCATGGGCTTAAAGAGGCCGTGATGAGGTGGGCCACGCGTCCTAGCTGGTCAAAGGCGGCAGACTTACGAAATTCTACATTTTGGGGCCTGCAAAATATCAACTTCTCGCTACGCGAAGGAGACCGACTCGGGATCATTGGCCATAATGGTGCAGGTAAAAGTACGCTCCTCAAGATCATTAGTCGGGTCTACCAACCCACCACGGGCCAAATATCGATCCAAGGGCGAGTTGCCCCGCTTATTGAAATAGGCGCAGGCTTTAGCCCCGAACTCTCGGGACGAGAGAATATTTTTCTCAGTGGAACGATTTTGGGAATTAAGACCAAAGAACTCAATGAGCGAATGGATTCCATTATTCAGTTTTCAGAGCTAGACGGGTTCATTGATACGCCGGTGAAGTACTACTCCACAGGAATGTACCTTCGATTGGCTTTTACGCTGGCCACAGAAGTGATCCCTGACATTCTCATTCTCGACGAACTCTACGCTGGCGGTGATGCCTCCTTTATTCAAAAGGGAAACCAGCGGCTTGAAAAATTTGTCCATTCTTCGAAGATTCTAATTCTGGTGGCACATCAATTGGAGTACATCCAACGCTTTTGCAATCGGGTGATCGTGATGGAGCACGGGCAGATGTTAGGTGAGGGGAAGCCCGAAGAGATGATTCCTAAGTACCTGGCTCATATGCAGGGGGACAAAGAGGTGTTTGGTGGCAACCAACTCCCGGTTTGAATTGACCTACTCCAAAAGTGGGTTGCCCTGGTTCACCTTTGGACGGAGAGAGTCGCCAGGCGAGATTGTACAAAAGTGGGAAGAGCAGAAATGCCGCTCGGTTTATCTTAAACAGACGCCGAAGTTCCGTTTCTTGGTGCCCATTTCTAGCGCCAAAGACCTTTCCGCCGTCGAGCGAGTTGCTAATGAATTTGCCTGCCAGAGCTACGAAAACTGGGAAGTAAATTTTCTGGTCACCTCAAAAGTGAAAGAGCTCAAAGAGATTCTCATAAGGAAAAACGACCTTCGGTTTACAGTAACGGTTACGGCCGATTTTTCTGGCGATTCCGATCAAAATTTTGATCGTCGTTGGTTAGACAACGCTGACTATGTGGGTTGGCTAGACTCCGCCACGACGCTAAGCCCGGTCGCGCTTTTTCTCCTCGCGGAGTCACTTGAGCTGGTAGCGCCAGCCGTTATTTATTGGAACGCAGTGAGTTGCGACCCTTCAGGAGGCTCTATTCGCGAACGGGTGCGCCGGCCCAGTTTTTCGCCCTACACTTTAGAAAATGGGAACTATCTTGGCTGGGACTGGTTGGCCTCTGTAAAAGAATTAAGCCCTTCGCAAGGGACTAATTTTGCCAAGCGCCACTCCTTTTTGCGTGAGAGGGCAGCTAGCCAGCTCCCGTGGGTTCTGCAACCTGCCGTGTTGAGCTACCACCGCCATCCTTTAATGGAAAAAATGGAGCAGGTTAAATCAGCCGCCGACGCCGCCTCCAGTGAGCCCAACGTAGGGCCTTTAACGGTCCTTGTCTGTTTCAAAGACCGGGCGGAGTGGACGGCGCGCGCGGTGCGAGATTTTGCTCAGGTGACCGGCAAGCTCGATGTCACTTTTCTCTTGATTGATAACCAAAGCAGTATGGCAGAACGCCATAAGTTGGACCAAGCGCTGGCGGAGATTTCTGCAAGAGTTCAAATTGTAGAGTTTTCAAAGCCTTTTAATTTTGCCGCGATGACCAATTGGGCCATCGACAAACACGTGAAGACGGAAAATATTTTTCTTCTCAATAACGACGTTTTTTGGGGCGACGGGGATACTGCAGAAATTTTATCACTGTTGGAAAAGGGTGATGTTGCCACCATAGGAATCCCCCTTAAATATCCTAATGGCGGCTATCAGCATTTGGGCTTTCGGGCCTTTCTGGATGCCCCTCCGCACCAGATTCGTATCGCTCCGATTCAGACCCCCCATGCCTTTTCTTTCTGGGGGAGGGAGACTTTTGCCAATACTTTTGCCGCCTGTTTTTTAAAGCGATCTCTCTTTTTGGAGATCGGCGGACTCTCCGAACTGGAAATGGCCAATGGCTTTGGAGATGTTGCTTTTTGCCTAGAGTGCGGCCAGAGAAAATTGCGTAATATAATTTATGCGAAGGCATGGGCCTACCACTTAGAAAGTGGCTCCCGAGGAAAAACCTACGAATTCTGGGAAGAGGCCGCTTTACAGCGGCGCTATCCAGGGCGGCTTTCTTTAATGGAATACGAAGAACTCTCCCTAGAAACCGTAGGCCCTTTAGATTGGGTGACCCCATTTTTGGGAACGGTCAAAGAGAGTTTGCGAGAGCAAGGGGGGGCATGGGAAAAAATGAGAGGCACGGTTAGCGGCCTGAGTCGTTTTTCGCGTCGCCCGAGAGGGGTTAAGGCGTGATCGGCCAGTGGCGAAAACAGATTCGTCCCTATTACTTTTCCCCTACCGTCCAAAAGGTGGTCCGGCGGACAAATCTGCTAGTTTCCCCGCTACTTTTTGACCGACTGGCTAAGGAGCGGCTGCGCTCGATGCTCTGTCGTCTTCCGAGCGAGTTTTCCACTTTGGCGTTGGCCCATATCGATAAGATTTTTAGGCTCTGCCAGGAAGGGCGAGGCCTAGGCCCTCAAGCCCATTTTGAACTTTCGAGGTGGCTTAGCGGAAAGCGCTGGAAACTAACGTGCAGTGCAGAGCCTTCGACTCCAATGAAGAAGGCTACAAAGGCTACCTCTCGGGAAGGAAAGTTAAAGATCCTATTTGTGACAGGCTGTTTTCCTTCGGTTCGGCATGGGGGAGGGCTTCGCATCTTCGATCTTATTCATGGCCTTTCAAAAAAGCATGAAGTCTCTCTTTATAGCTTTTATGAGGGGGAGGATGAGGAAACGCTCCAACGATTATCTCCCAAGCTTCACTCGGTGCGCTTGGTTTCGCAGAACCCTTTTTCTCCCGAGGATTTTTTGAACTGGATCCGGCAAAGAACCGAAGAACGGTTTGATGCGATACATTTTGTATGGCCTGAAACGGCCATTCTCATGCCGTTTGCCCGCGCGTTTACCAATCAAATGATCTTTGAGTTCATAGAATCAATGACGCGCAAGGCGAGCCTCGATCTGATTCGTATGTTTGAGGGCGAGGCTAACGGGACTGCCCGGCCGGTATACGATCTCTGGAGAAGTTTTTTGTTAGAAAGCCTAGGAAGCCGACTGGCACATTCAACAATTTCGCTGACGTCTGCGGATGAGGAGTTTGCGGAGCAGCTTTTCCCTTCCGGCAAAGGGAACCTGATCCCTCAATGTATTTCTGATTTAGAAGTCTGGGAGAAAATGGTTGAAGGACTCCCTGCACCGGAGAATCACGAGGCCCTTTTTCTAGGTTTTTTTCAGCATACCCCTAATTTAGAAGGGCTTGGTTGGTATCTCAAAGAGATTCACCCTCGTATTAAGCGGGCGATGAAGGACTATTGCCTGGTGGTTGCTGGTGATGGAGCAACGGATAAGGTTCGGGCCTTGATCGGTGACGACAAAGCGGTGCGCTATCAGGGGCGATTTACGGACTTGGTCTCAGTAATCTCGGCCTCAAGAATTTGTGTGGCTCCGCTAATTTCAGGATCGGGCATTCGGGGTAAGGTAAATCAGTACTCCGCGGTGGGACGTCCTACGGTAACGACAACGATCGGGGCCACGGGCCTTCCATACGTTTCAGACGAGTCCATTTTTATTGCCGACTCTGCGGGGGAATTTGCGGAAAGGGTCATTCGTCTTTTTCGAGATAAAGCCACGTACGAATCAATGCGACTAAAGGCCGAGAAGATTGCGCGCGCGAATTTTCAAACGAGTGCCATCCTACCGAAGCTTGAGGCGCTCTATGCCAAGTAAAGTCTTCGTCGTCTTTCTGCGGTTTGGGG
>JAYVQZ010000368.1:0-5269 GCA_043776735.1 Deltaproteobacteria bacterium
TCTCTCTCTCTCTCTCTCTCTCTCTCTCTCTCTCTCTCTCTCTCTCTCTCTCTCTCTCTCCGCCCTTTCGTTCGCACCCCTTATTGACACATCGCATTACCGATGCAATACCCGAGGCAATTCAAAACTAGGTCCTTGATCTCCATCTATTGATCAGAGATTGGGGACCGGAACAAAAGGAAACCCTCATGAACCTGACCAAAGCGATTACGCTCGCAACAATGGCTTTGGGAGTTTGCGCGAATGCAACCCCCCACCTATGGCACCTCGAACATCGGGATCACATTTCTAAAGGAGAAGCGAAAGGAGAGTGTTCTAACTTTACCGGCAATTGGCAGGGAACCTGTAAATTTGGTGATAGTACTAAGCCCTCTGAACTAAAGATTACTCAAGTAGGCTGCGGATCCATCGGCTTGGCTGATTTCCAACTTCCTATTGGAGCCCTCACCGAGATTAGCCACGCGAAGCGCCCAAACGGTGACCAAGGGGCAACGTTTGACTCCGTTACCATCGATGTGGAATGGGCCAAGAAGCAGACCCAACTCACATTTGCCGAGAATCATGTTTACAAGCATTTGGATGCGGTCTCCTCTAAAGAGCTGTTAAATCAGAAAGACTTAAACATCGTAAATCTTTCGGACACGTTTCAACTTGATGGCGACAAGTTGGTAGTGAAATCTAACGTAACCAGCGCCAAAACGGGCGCGCATTCCGGCACCTGTGAGTACACGAAGAAGTAGGCCCTAACGAGTCTAGGACGGCGAGGGTGTTCCCCCCTGCGGAGGATAACTTCGCCGTTTTTACCACTCTGGTCAGAAGTGCGTGTTCCAATTTTCCAGGCGGCGCCTAAGGCGGAGAGATTATTCTCCAGGGTACAGAATGCTACCGCCGGTGCCGCTTATGCTAGTCAATTAGGGACATACTGACACCGATACCAGTGTAAAACTCATTTCCTCGCGACAACTATTGGGCTAAGAGATGGCCCAACCATTGCACACAAACTGCAGTGAATTAACAGTCTCTGGTCGTGAGGAGCCAAAAAGCTTGACCAGTTTCCCTAAGCGGAATTTCCCCATGGGGCACTGATAATTTTAAATAAGGAATACGCCTCTCGTTGTGAGCGGGCGATTACTTAAAACTCAAGGAGAAGTCATGCTAAAGCAAGTAAAGGTAGAAGAGATCACGACCGCTGGAGTTGGCAGCAACCATTGTCCTTATCGTTATTGCTACCACTACTGCCACCAATGTCATTGATCCCGAACCGAGCCGGGCATGGTGTAACAACCTGCCCGGCCTTTTTTATTTACAAGGAGAAGAGCGATGGCATTTCAATCATCTACGGGTCGAGAAACCGAAATCGCCGGCCTTGAGTGGTGCATCGACCTGGCGGCAGAGATTGATGAGAGGTTCGGCGAAATTCCTCTATTAGAAATTATTCCTGAAAATTTCATGACGCTCTTTGGATTTTCTATTCCCACAAAACTTTTCGGTGAAATCGAAAAGCGCCAAATCCCTATTTTGCTCCACTCAATTGGCCTATCTATCGCAACCCTTGAAGAACTCAACGAACAATACCTTTCAGATATAAAGAAGGTTATGGATCAGCTGCCAACTACAGTTAGTTTCAGCGATCACCTGTGCATGACCGGAAAAGCCGGCAATGACATCGGACAACTAACACCAGTTCCGTACAATCAGGAAACCTTGGATTGCGTTACGCGCAAAATTGAAAAGATCCAGAAAGCATTTCCTGTGCCTTTCTCACTAGAAAATATAACTCACTGTTTTATGATTCCCCAGCAGGAAATCTCAGAACCGGAATTTTTCAATAAACTTATAGAAAGAACCGGAATCGGAATGCTTCTGGATCTAAATAATATTTATACCAACGGCGTGAATTTCGGGATCGATCCCTTCCAATATATTTCTGAAATTAAAATTGAGGCCGTCGATGCAATACATTTAGCGGGAGGATACCTCGACGAGGATAATATGCTTATGGACGGGCATTCCTCGCGTGTCCCCGCTCCGGTTTGGGACCTTTACGATCATGTGATCCGCAAGGCCGGGCACCCTATTTCCACGATCGTCGAGTGGACCGCAAACAATGCCGGCAATGGACTACAACCCGTTATAGATGACCAAAATAAGGCACAGTCGATTTTAGATAAATATTATCCAAAATCGTCGATTAGCACCACGCGGTCGCATGAAGCGGAGGCGTGTCTATGAGCGCCGAGCAAGTACAAGCTGCTATGGTAAACTTGATCAGGTATCCTGAGATGAATCGGGGAACCCAGCTCGATGCTTTTTTACAGCAATATGATCTTAGTGCCTCGGAGGTATGGAAAGTAAGGTCGCTTGCCACCTCATACTATGTCGCGAAATACGGGCGCGACCAAAGATCGGCGCGATTCGATATAAGCATAAAGGGAACCCTTCCTGTGTCCGTCAAAGTCGCGGGTGCCCGCAAAATGGCAAGAGACATTTACGGCGGCAAGTTTGAACCCTTCCACGAAAACATGCCGGTGGCAGAAATTAGCCGAGCTTTTGCAAAGTTTTTCTTAGAGAACAGTGAAAAGCTTTGCCAAGAATTTGAGTTGCCGGCCTTTTTACCCGATTTGGTTCGGTTCGAAATGACCGAGCATTTCATTCGTGGCCCCCTCGCCGTCCCGGCATGGAAAGTTCCAGCGGGGTCATTGCTTCGGCCCGATGCGCCCAACGCGGTCATAAAACTTCAATACGATATCCAACCCTTTCTTGAAAAAGCGCGGATCGTAAAGGACGAAGAAGTCAAAACGATGAGCCCCGAAAAAAAGGCGGTGATCGTATTTTTTGCTCGAGTACCCAAAGCGCAGCAGGAAGATATTTTCCGGTTGCATCAGTTTGAGATTGACGATGAACTGGCGTTGTTTCTGGAATTAGAACAGAAGGACGATCCCGGCAGAGACCGAAAATTACCTCCTTGTTTTGCTGACCTAGTTGACCTCGGAATTTGTCGGACAATGACTTAGGCAATGCCTTGCCCGCCTTTAGTCCTTTGGAGTGACCACCTTAGAAAACGCCACACTACCTATCTCTTCGCAGGGCTACTAGTCTTCGGTGGAGTTATTGCGGAGTTTTCAACTCCGAAAGTCATCCAGTGGATCGTAGATAGTGTAGGTCCGTCACGGTCTCTCCCCACTCGTTTCACTCTTTCTTCTCTGACACTTTTTCTTCTATTAACCCTTCTGATAGAAAACCTCTGTTTAACTTTTAGCCGAAAGTTTTTTATTGCGCAAAATGCCATCGCAAATGACTTTTTAAAACGGTCGCTATGGGCCAAAGGACGGTTCTTATCCGAGGCTTCTCACCGGGATGTGGGAGGCCCGGGATACCTAGTGAATTTAGCTGGAATGGAAGCGAGAAACGCTAGTCTTTTATTTGGTTCCTTACCTCTTACGGCACTCTTTAGCGGCGCAACTCTCGTTGCGGCCCTTGTTTTTCAGATCTTTATCGATCTACAGCTCTGCTTGATTTGTTCCACATTGTGGCCCTTTCTTTATTATGGAATGAAAAGAACATCGGCCTCCCAAAAAACACTACACTTAAAAGCAAGTACCTCCTTAAGTAAGGTAAGTGAGGAAGTCGTAGTAGGCCTGCAAGTACTACCCCTTCGCCGCTTTTTCTCCGCGGAATCCTATTTTTGCGAGCGCTTTTCAAAATTAAATTACGTTTACGCAGCTCGAATGTGGGATGCCCGCACCAACTCATTGACCAGCGAATGGCTGGGAATGGGTTTTGGATGCCTGACTTCCGCAGTCATTCTGATTATTTCACTGCCAAGAGTGCTCTCTGGAAATTTGTCTGTAGGCCAACTCCTAGCGTTTCTCACCTACTCTACCTTTGCCACGGGCGCTTTGGGGCAGCTCGCCCCCTTAATCTCAGCTTGGCAGCGCGGACGTGCGAGCCTGGAAAGGCTCACTGGCTTTTTCGAAACTAAACCCGAGGATCGGCCCGACGTTAAGTTGAAAGAAGAAATCCCCCCCGCTCGCGGTGGGCCGTTGTACCAACTTAAGGCGGTGAGTTTTACAATCCCAGGACAAAGTAAGGTACTGCTCGGGGGTATTGATTTAGAGATTCCCGAAAACGGGTTAATTGGTGTCACGGGTCCGCCCGCTAGCGGGAAGTCGACGCTACTTCGATTAATGGCGGGCTTAGAGACCAATTTTGCCGGACAACTCACGATTCGCAAAACTCCGATACGGGGACTTTCCGAAGTTGGGCTGAGAAAATCCATAGGTTTCGTCACACAAAACCCTACTATTTTTTCGGGGACTCTACGCGATAACCTCGCCTTTTCTAAAAAAGCATCAGACGAATCACTTTGGAAGCTCCTTGAGCGAGTGTTTCTGGCGGATGAGGTCAGGAACTTCCCGCTAAGGCTTGATACCGTACTAGGAGAATCTGGGGTCAGCCTATCCGGCGGGCAAAAACAAAGGCTCTCAGTGGCGCGCGTTTTGGGTCGCGCCCCGCTCGTCTTTCTTATCGACGATTGCTTGAGTCCGCTCGACAGGTCAACCGCGGAACTCCTGCTGCAAGAACTTAAAAATATTTCTAAAACCAAAACCGTTATCCTTAGCGCTCAGGCGGACTGGGTTCTAAGCGCTTGCGATAAGATCATCACTCTTCCTGCCGGTGTACATGAAAATCCGTCGTCAGACACTGAGGTGAGGCGGAATGATGGATAAGGGTGCCAAGGGTTCAAACCAAAAGCCGATGGGCGATCTCCGCGGCCTCATTCAAATTTTCTCTTTGGTTAATTCTCAGCGTAAATGGGCTTTGTGCTTCGGTGCCACTCTCATCGCTCTTCAGTCCTGCCTACTCGTGGCCTCCGCTTTTGCTCTTGGAAAATTGGTCGAAGAAGGCCTTTTGATAGGAGATGCGGAAAGATCGTTTCAATTGACGTTCCTAACGATTGGACTTCAGGTATCAAGTCTTATCTTTGGCGCCGCCGGCAAGCGAATCTTGATCTGGGCGGGGTTGTTCTCGATGCCAGATATTCGCCTTGCTCTTTTTCGCAAGCTCTCTGCACTTTCCAATCGAAATATTGAAGGCGAACGTCTGGGAAATATCGTGACTATACTGACTGCAGATGTAGAGGCACTGGAATCCTTCGCACGAGATCTAACGGGCCGGATCGTGCTGACTGCCACGAGTGTCACCTTTATCTTCGTTTCGGCAACGATCCTACTGGGATGGCATGGTCTATTTCTGTTAGCGGGTGCTC
>JAYVQZ010000369.1:0-5267 GCA_043776735.1 Deltaproteobacteria bacterium
ATTCGCGAAAAGACAAAGAGTCCCACCTCTATCCGAATTTTTTGGCCACTGAGGGGGAGGTGGAGGCACGTATGGTTATTAATGGCCCCCACCCAGCCATTGGAGGTCGCAAAGATCTTTTGCGATCGGTGCTTCGCCTAGTTTCTGAGGGGTACCCTTACCTATCTCCTCTCACTTTAGCTTATGAAAAGGCAAAGGCTTCCACTCCAAATCTTGACGGTAACTTGGGGGCATACCTAGCCCAGAAGCTTACTTTGCCAATAGGAGAAGAGACGACCGTAAAGGAGGTTGGTATTCGGCGGATGGCAAAGGCCACGGCGCTTATGATCGCCACCTGGAATTATGTGTTTGAGACGGCCCTGGTCCGTGCCGGCCGGCCCCTTCGTCTTGAAAAAAGTATTTCCTTTAATCAGGACCAAGCGATCTTGGCCTACCCAACTCCGGCCTACCTCAGGGCCAGCACTTCACTATTTCGAAGGGGAAGACAGCAGACATCTATCGGGGCTTCGTGCTCAGCCACCGTTTCAGCCGTAGGCCAGCGCCAGGGCGGATGACGCTTTTCACCCATTTTTACCCACTAGAAGAGTAGTCATTGCTTAAGAACGCTTGACCCCTCATTAGGGAATTGATTCTATGTGTCAAAATCGCTGGTGCCAAAATCAATCAAAGGAGTTTTTATGATTGGAAAAATGTTTGTTGTTTTTGCGGTGCTAGCACCGCTGTCTGTATTTGCCTCACCAAAGCCTCCGGCAGTAAGCTGTTGGTTGGATTGGGATTTGCGGGATAAGAGCGGGGTCACTATAAAAAATGACAGCGCCAAGCCAGTTCACGTGGTTGTTGGAAAAGACGGAGTGTCTTCATTAAGGGGATTTTCTCTTAAAGCTAGTTTGAGAGGCGGGGGCGCCGCAGGTGGTCCCGTGGCGTGGCACGAACTAAGCGTTAGCATCAAACACGGTGACCACGAAGCCTATCGTAGCGACATTGCTACTGGCCATCGTCACGCGCTGATCCTTATCGCCGGAGACGAGCGCGCCGTTGCCCTCTGCGACATCACCCAGCCTCCTACTAAGGCCGAGCAAGAATAATTTTAAAGAAGTGGCCGAGGAGAAACTCGGCCACTTCACTAACAAACGCCACCTTGTTGTAAAGGCACCCGGCATTTGTTACTTAGCCTGCATGAAAACGACTTTTCTTCTGACTCTCCTTTTCTTTACCGCTAGCGGTTTTGCAACAACTTTCCAGCACCCCAGTCGGGTTTTTTCTGTGGATTACAACGACGTGACTTGGGAAGTGGTCCCCAATGGCAGCACTACACGTCCGCTAGAGGCGGTGGATAAAACTATGGCCGATAGAACTCTGGTCACCTTTCAAAGGAAAGCGGCCGATGACAAATACCGGGCCCGATTTAGCGTAGTAGTCGACCCTGCGGGGAGTTTCACAGGAACTCCCGAAGAGCGACTCTCCCAGTACCAAAAGCACGCGGTTGAGTTTCTCAAAGGACAGCGCTTTCACATTATTGACGTGAAGAAAGCAGAGCTGACCCGGGTAAAAGTTCCGGCCTTTGAAATATCGGCCAATCAAAGAGACTTTGGCCTTCTTTTTCGCCAGGTTTCTTTTTTAAGCGGAAAAGATGCCTATCTGCTGACCGCGGCAGCACGCACCAATAAGTTTCCCGAATATAAAGTTGAGATCGATCAGCTCTTTAATAGTTTTACCTTTTCTCCCAGGCCGTAATGATTTTGGGTATCGAACCTGGGTTCACCCAAGTGGCTGGTGTCCTTTGCGCTGATGAGGTAAGGCTTATTGCCTCGACTGGCCCCGAAGCCATTGGTGTGCCCTATGCCCTAGAAGGGCGTAAAGAGGAACTAACTCACGAGCAGTTCTTAGAGGTGATGAAAGCGATTCCTACTTCTACGCTTCCCCTTTGGATCACCTACCTTGAGGATGCAGCAACTATTTTGGATTTTGCCAAACAAAGCAGGCCAAGAGGAATTCAACTTCACGGAGAGGCAACGCCTGAACTTTTCACCACGCTCCGCCAGGAACTCCCGGACTGTATTATAATCAAAAGTCTCATTGTCGGACGGGACTGTTTTAAGAAGTTGGAAACTGACCTAGTCAATTTTTCACCATTCGTAGACGCCTTTTTAACCGACACCTGGGAGCCCTCAACCGGGAAGTCCGGGGCAACTGGAAAGACCCACGACTGGTCGGTCTCAAGGCGTTTGGTCGAGATCTCTGCCCGACCCGTCCTCCTGGCCGGAGGGCTAACTCCCGAGAATGTCGCCGAGGCGATTGCTGCCACAAAACCGTGGGGGGTGGATTCTCATACGGGGTTGGAGTCGAGCGACGGAAAAAAAGACATGCAAAAGATGAAGCAGTTTTTAACAGAGGCTCGCCGTGCTTTTGCCGCTTACTCTCCCACGGCCAATAGGTAATTTTTAATCGTGGATTCCAAATGCTGCTGGGGAGAATAAAGGGACTGCATTCTTGTTCGTCCCCCCTCTCCTAAGGATTTGCGCAGGTCCTGATTGTTTAAAATTCTCGAAATTGCTAAAGCCAGACTCGAGGGATCTGCATACTTTGCTAGAAGTCCGGTCTTTTCATTTTCGATCACTTCATTAAGTCCAGGCACATCGTAAGCAATCACGGCCTTCCCCAGCGCGCTAGCTTCCGCAATGGACATGCCAAAACCCTCTGGCCCTAAATTGGGCTGAATCACGGCGACGGCGCTCTTAAATATTCCCAACGTCTCCTGGGCCGGACGATGTCCCAGAAATCGAATTCTCGAGGAAAGCTCATTTTTCTCGACGGTTTTTGCCAAATATTCGCGCTCGGGACCGTCGCCTAAGATCCACAAGGACCAGGGCTCTTCCTCAATGGTTTTGAGCGCCCAAATGAGATGATCGATCCCTTTCATCGGGACGAGTCGCGCCGCACAGACTAGGAGGTTTTCGGGCGTGCCCAGGGCGGCCGGGCAGTCCATGGGTTCCACTGGGTTAGGAACAAAGGAGACTCGGCTCGGTTTGTAGCCCTCTGCCAGAAGCTGCTTTTCCAAAAAATGGCTAATCGCCAATAACCTGCGTACGGCCTTAAGGCCTTTGTGCTTTCTTTGGAACTCAAAAACAGAATGCGCGCGGTGAAGCGCGGTTCTTTGTGCAGAGAGGCAGTCGTACCGATAGTGGTAACGCAGACAAGACCAGCCGCTTTTTTGAGGACAAACGGGAAGCCCCTTCACCACCCGACCGCTTGCAGGACAAGTGGGAGCTGCGGTGTGCGCCGTGAAAACGGTAGGGAACCTCTTGGCCGTTTCTTCAAAAACCTCCCCGTTTAAGTGGTCAACGAAATGGATGAGAGTGGGAATGCCATTAGATCTGCCAGCAATCTCCCAGAGGGTTTCTAGGCTCCGTTTAACTTTCACTTTTTTGGTAAACGAATTGATATGAAAGATTTCAGGAAGTGAATGAAATACATACGGACCAGACGTGCCCTGACAGATTTCCGCCAACCACTCCACCTGATGGCCGGCTCCCTGCAAAAGGGAAGACGACGCGGAGACAATCTTTTCTTGACCGTAACCGTCTCCGACCTTTTGAGAGACAATAAGGATGCGCATAGTTAGAATTGTATATGATTTTTCTGACCCGCTTATGACTTCCTTCTCATTCAAAAATAGGCTGTTGGTTTTGCGTTATTCTCGTCTGGGAAGGATTCCGCCTGCCTTAGCGGCTGTGCAAGTGTTGCACGAGGCGGGGCTTCCCCTTGTGGTGATTGAGTTTGGGCGAGGCAATCTTCGTGACGAATCCACTGCGGACCCGATTCCTAGGCGACGATACCGCGCCGTCTCTTTATTAGGCATTCCTGACGGCGGTAAGACTTTACTGGATGTTCTGTTCGCTTTTTTACGAATCGGCTTGAGCATTCTAAAAGAGGGGCGACCGCGACTGATCTTCTCTCATGGACTATACGAGCAATGGTTGGCTTATCTGCTTTATAAAATATGGGGCATTCCCTACGTAGCTGCGGTTCATGAAATTTTGGAGCCAAAGGAGCTATCGCGATTAAATCGTTGGTTTTTAAGACGAGAAGGAAAGATTCTGCGTAGTGCGGAGTTTTTAATTTTTCCTGAGGCAAACCGAGCTCTTTTCTATCAGCGGCGTTATGACTTGAGAAACCCCATTCATATCGTGTTTAACTGCCCCCGTTTGCATAGTGAGCCCGGTGTTTCTCCCCGTAGTCAGTGGAACGTTCCCAAGAAGGCAAGCGTGCTAGGCTACCTGGGTGGCATTGGGCGTGAAAACTTTCTTGAAGAGACCATTCAAGCCGTTGTTTTAATGCCTAACGTTTATTTTTTATATTGGGGTTGGGGGGATGCGTCTTATCTTGAAAGGCTAAAACAGCTAGCCGCTCCCGCCGCAGATCGTATCCGGTGGATGGGGACGGTTAACGAGGAAAAATGGAATGTTCTCAAAGGATGGAATGCGGGCCTCTGCCTCTACCGCTCAAAACTACTTCGCCTCCAGATGGCAGCCACCGCATCGAACAAGCTATTTGAATGTCTATCCGTGGGATGTCCTGTAGTGACCACTTCGGCGCCGGACTTTGAATCCTTTCTTACCCAGTATCCTGTGGGAGTCGCAGTAAAAGAGCTCACCCCCGCTGGCATAAGCGCCGCTTTGGAACGGCTTTTTGCCGATGAGAATGGCCTTCGGGCAAAAGGGGAAAAGGGCAGGGATCTTTTTGAAAGCCACTTTCACTTTGAAGCCCAGTTCGAGAGGGCGCTTAATGAGTTCAAAAAAGCCTTTTCGTAAACGGGGCAAAGTACTGTTATCTTTATTAATTTATAGTCGATTAGAGCGCTGTGCCGCACTTGTAGAAACCCCCCGCCAAATCTGATAATCCTACCTGTCTGCGAGGACAGTAGATGACCGACATGACCCTTCTTTTAGAATCCTTGGCTTTGGCCACCCATGGGCGGGGTATTTGCGCGCCGAATCCTGCCGTAGGGGCTGTCGTAGTGGCCGATGGGGAGGTCGTTGGTCGAGGATTTCATCAAGGGCCCGGACTTGCCCATGCTGAAGTGATGGCAATGCGAGAAGTGCCTGACTCCGTACTTTTAGGCTCCACACTGTATTGCACTCTGGAACCGTGCTGTCATTTTGGCCGCACTCCACCGTGCACTGCGCTGATTATTGAAAAGAAGATTGCCCGGGTGGTTTACGGAGCAGTCGATCCCAACGTCGTTGTTAGCGGCAAAGGGCATCAGG
>JAYVQZ010000370.1:0-5241 GCA_043776735.1 Deltaproteobacteria bacterium
TGTTCCGCCGCTTTCTGCTCTGCAACCCGTTGTTGTGAGGCCGCCCGTTCTTGAGCAGCTCTTTGCTCTAAAGCTTTTTGCTCAGCAGCCCGCTCTTGCGCGGCTCGATGTTCGGCGGCTCGTTCCTGCGCAGCCCTTTGTTCACTAGCCCGTTCCTGGGCTGCGCGCTGTTGTTCGGCAGCTCTTTCCTGCGCAGCTCTATGTTCCACAGCTCTCTGCTCGGCAGCTCGTTCTTGAGCAGCTCGTTGTTCATTGGCACGTTCTTGAGCAGCTCGTTGTTGTTCGGCAGCTCGTTCCTGGGCAGCTCGATGTTCATTAGCCCGCTCTTGAGCGGCACGCTGCTCTGCTGCCTGCTGCTCAGCATGGCGATGTGCCTCGGCTGCGCCATGATCTCCTCCACCCGAGTGCCCCTGACCATTGTTCGCAGAAGCCATTAAACTGAAACTCATTACAAGGACAGATGCCCACTTGGAAAACCGCCCACTCAACAACTTACTTTTCATCATTCTTCCCTTAAAAACCCATTTTTAAATTGCATGCCTACGTTGCGTTTATGTCCCAGAGCAACGGTCATGCCAAAGTGGCTAGATCGTAAAAATAGATCTTTTGTTTTCAATCTCCGTGACCAGATTGAATTTCGGGGTATCTGAGGCAGATTTACAAAAACAGCGACGCGGCATCGTTTGCCCGATCCTGTAAAATTAACCGGTGCCAGCCTAGCCTCAGTGGCCTCGGGGGCCCAAGATGGCACCTGGAAAAAAAGTGGTAGCCATATTCCTGGCTACGCGTTTAACAACGCGGCAAGTCAATCGGCGAAGTGCGGATGGGAACTGGGGATTTTGGAGTCTACTAAAATTGCTTAGGGTACCTTTCGAAACTTATCTTTTAGTCGAAAGAATACATAGTTCTTCGGCTCCTGCAGGCGAGAATCAAATTCATAAGCTTTTTCCATTACCAATTTAACAGCGGCATCCTCGGTTTTCTCTACAGCAATTGCCAACGTAGTAGCCTCAATAAGAACCGGTCTCTTCTGTAACAAATCGTCAAGAAAACTACAGGGGGGTAAAGGCAGGGCCGTACGGCTAGCTTCCACGGCGCGGCACGTTCGATTGATGCCGTCGTCCTGATAGCCCCCATAAAAGGAGGCGTTTAGAGCTGCAATCGGATGAACCATATAAGGAAGAAGAACGGTTTCCCCTTGGTGAATCCTACTCAATAAGTCTTTTCTCAGCTGGTAGCTTTTTATGAGATCGGCCTTTGCGTTGAAATCAGAAAAAAGTGAGGCGGCAAGCGCAGCAAGAAACCAAACAGAGAAAAAGCAAGCGAAACCCTCAAACGGTTTTCCTAGATTCCAAGTCTGGCGGTTGAAAATATCGGCCAGCGCAAAGGTGGCATAAAAATAGACCGGCATCAAATTTTGCGGATAAGCGTGTGGCCAACTCAGCACAACGGCAAGACAAGAAAGAACGCCGACCCAAATGCAATGAAATATTATTCGCCTCTTATTTTGAGTCTCGGCTAAGAAGTAGAGCATGCCATAAAGTATTCCGGTGAAAAGTACTGGGCCAAAGAGAGGCGGAGAGGCGCCCATTTTTAAGGCAAACATTCCGTTGATCGTTCCCACCTTTTGGAAAGTTCGCGAAAAGGAAATCAGAAAGAGGTAATGGGAAAGCGAGTGTAGAGCTAAAAGTGAATAGCCAAGAAACCCAAAAAATACTCCCCATGCCGCCATAGCAAGAGACCGGAAAACTTCCTTTCTCGCGCCTGGCAAAGCAAACGCAAGAAACAACGGAGAAGCAATCACAAGACGCGGGCTTGAATAGATCCCCACTCCCCAAGATACGCCGGCCAGAAATTCAAAAAGGAGGACCAGGCGCGGACGCTGAGCCTCTTTCTTTTTATTCCAAAGCAACATCGCCAACGCCCCAAAGGCCAGCGACGGCGTCTCGGGACGAATCACGAACGTGGAGCTAAAGCCCACGGTGTAGGTGGCAAACAGGAAAAACATTGCTGCAAAGGGAATTAGCGGACTGGAGAAGCCCTTTACCGAACTTGTGAGGGTACGAAAGCTGTAGGCGCAGAGTAGGCCACAGAAGACGACCATCCCTCGGCCAAAAAAAAGAACCTCAACGCCAGTTCCGCCCGCTCTATAGAATAGAGAGAGAAAGTCCCAAAGTAAGGGGGAATGGTGCTGAAAAAAATCGGTATAGGGCTTTAGCCCCTGACTCCCCATCAACCAAGCGGCGTTACAATGCTCCGCTTCATCCAGCCAGTTTCCTGACTGAAGAAAGAGAAAGAGTCCCCAAAAAACGACGCAATACAGGAAAAGTCGATCCACCAGAGGGAGAGTAGTTTTTTTTTGCACCGGTAAATTCTATCATGGGCAGGGTATTGTATTAGTTCCGCAGAAGCCGAAACCAGGACTGCACAACAGAATTGGTCAGGTTTTCGTAACGGGCACGGCTTCCGATTTGTGCTCGTGGTTCCTCATACCGAGGACCAAGGGGCCCATGATAGACCCCAAAGACGGATGAGGGGCGGTATCCATTCTTCTCGCGCTCCATAATCACTAGCCCAGATCCCGAATCGCCACTCCCCGGAGTAGCGTTTGCAAAATCTTGCCATTGCAAATTAGGGGTATCGAGTTCAATGGCCTCCGGCTCATCCAAATTTCCCATGGCAAAAGGAAACCAAATCCCCCCATGCGCCACCATCGCATAACCCCTGTCATGCCGACCAAAACGAAATTCAGCGGCTAGACGACGATCGTTGGGCGCGCAACCTTGCACGTCGACGGCGGCCAAAGAAGGCGTCAATGGACATCTGTCCTGACGATTGCTCACCCCATCCCCGTCATAGTCACCCTGGGAGGGAAGTAGGCCGTCCCACGGCTCGCCAAACCCATACAGCCCAATGCGAGTAGGCCCATCGAGGTTATCTTTCTCGGCAATCAAGAGACTGGGCACTACCCGGGGCCACGTGGGAAGTATGAGCGCCAGATCGTAGGCCTGGTCGGCCCCGCCTTTTTGGTCAGTTAGCAGTGCGAGAATGTGAAGGGGATGAATTTTAAGGGTGGTTTCTTTCAGTGAGATTACCAATGGGCCATTTTCGAGAACCATGGTGAAATGAAAGGACTGGTAACCTACAAATAGGCTGAGCTCATTTAAGAACGAGTTCACCACCTCAGTCACGTCAGAGCTTGCCGCCAAGGTGTTAAGATCTTCTGAGGACCACTTTCTCCTGCCATTGAGTCTGCTCTTAAGTTTTGCCACCATGCCTACGTGCTGGCTTATAAATCGGCGGGTAAACGAGGCGGTGATTAGACAATGAGCTGCAGTAAGCAAAGCCGTTTGGGCAAACGAAGAACTGGTGGTTCCTGAAACAGCGGTGGCCGAGCACCGGCCGCCAATCTTTCGTTCCCCCTCGCGGCGGGTCCAGGTCAATGAAGCGAACGGTTGCTGATTAGGGCTTAAGGGTTTTCCGTTATTGGCTTCAGCTAGACTTAAACAGTTGAGCGCACTTAGGCCGGCGACAAGCCATTTAGAAATCAAAGTCCTCTCCATCGACTGACGGAAGTTTGGTTCCCGCGTTGGAATGGCGGTAAAAGAAGCGTCTTTCTCGGTAAAAGTCCGTCTCATCCGGATTCTCCAGAAAAACGCCGCCTAGCCTTTTACCTCTATAGGCCCTCATGGGGACATCGGCATTTTGCAAATCTCTGGCGAAACGGCTCCACTCTTCCCGATTGTGTTTCATTACTGCTTTGTTATACCGATTGATTGCCCCTAATTCCTGCTCCAGAGCGGCGTTCGGTCCTTTTGAAAGAACCCCAAAATTCCCCCCATACGGATTTATTCCTGGGGGCAGTGTTTGATTGAGAAACTCAGGTAGTTTGATGTCATGCTTTCTCAACTCCACCAATGAGGGGCGAGGCGGCTTTTCATCGATATCGTAATTTTGCGGAGTGACGTCCACCCACTTGGCTCGAGAGGCGCCATCGTAGGCATATTCCCAGTAGCATTGGCTATAACAGGGGTCTTTGACTCCTGTTGCCAAAAACTTAGTAAGAAACTCATTCCAGGCTTCGCTGTTTTTTTGATGTGCAGACGTATTGTCCCGACCAATGCGTCGAGCAAAATCCCCTAAACCTGACGGATAATCCGCTGGGACGTTCACAATGCGGCCTAGAGAAAGGTAATCCGGAGGCGTTATCTGCCACTCCGTTTTCATGTATTGGGGCGTACAGGCCGTAAAGGGAGGAGCCGTAGCGATAACGCCAGAATAATGGGACGGATGGTACCTAATGTAGAGTTCCGTCTTTAAAGTATTTGACGTCTCTGCCACACCAAGCTCGACCCTCTTTCTTTTCAGTTCAGCTACAAAGGTGTTCCAACGGATAAGGTTCTTTTCCAACGTATTGCCGTTCCGCCTCGCTATTTCACGAACCGTACCGGGATAAAAAGCTGGCCCCTCAGCCGCCTTAAGCCGTTCGAGTTTTAAATAGTCATTCTTCTGCGGTGGGCGAATGCCGAAGTGCTCTAGCTCCTCATCCGTTCCTGCCTCTAGGTTGAAATCGTTGGGATCTACTTTCTGGGCAGTATTCCCCTTAGCAGTAGCCACGCTGCTCTTGGGCGCAATGAAGTAATACTCATCTTCTGGCGAGTAAGTGTAGTCTCGGCTTTTTGTAACCCTGACAAACATATTCTCGCCAATTCTTACGCCCTTTACGTTAAAGGCTAGCGCCGTATTTCCATTTTGGCTGTTTCTCTCCACATATTCGTCTTGAACGGAAACCATGGAAAGGCTGCGCTTTTGTTCGCGGGTTAAACGGATGAACGTCTTTTCAAGAGTGACATACAAATTTACATTCAATGTGGCGTTTTGGTTTCCCTCGGCCTGAATAATAAAAGTAAACCCGTTGTTACGTCCTAGCTTTAGCGGCTCTCCATCTTTTTTAACTTGAGGGTGTTCGCTTAAAAAATCATGGAGAAGTTTAGGTGAGTCCGTTTTGTATGTCTCAGTAACCGTTACTTTTGTACCCTTGCTAACCGCCGTGCTGCTCTCCTGATAGGACACTTTGTCTTGTGAGGAGGCAGATAGAGAAAGCAATAGAGCTGTCAATAAACCTGCTCGACTAGTTTGCATACGCGAACCCACTCTGTTTGAACTCTACATCAACAGTAAGGCTGGTCATTTTTTCCCAGGTTTTGCTGTCAAGATTCCACCACTGGTATCCCTTGGGGA
>JAYVQZ010000371.1:0-5231 GCA_043776735.1 Deltaproteobacteria bacterium
ATCGGCGGGGCTAACAAACGAGGGATAAAGTATCAGCATGGCCAAAGAAAAGAGCCAAAGGTTCGAAGTCATTGCAATGCCCACGTGAAGCACAAGCCCCAGAGTAACTCCCAGCCAACGCCAATGGGGTACGAACAGGAAAAAGGGAATCGCCAGCTCCATGGCAAGAGTCGCGTACGTGATCACTACCGACAATATCTCCGCATGCGCAAACCACGGTGAAGGAAATAGGGAGTAGAGCGACATCATGAAGTAGGCGATGAATTGGCCGTTTCGCCAAGAAGGATCCGGCACCTTAAGCCACACCGTACTCAGATAGATACAGACCAACTGCCACCGCAAAAGATAAATGCCGTAAGCAGGCGACGAGCCCTCTTTTTTTGTAGGTGAGATCATCAGAATAAATCCTAGAACCTTCAGTACCATATCGTAGCCACTGATGGCGGCCGCGAGATCAAAGGCTAAGCTGAAGTGCCAGTAGAAAATAAGAGCGAGTAAAAGGCGTTTCGCCCCCTTCACCGTCGGCCCAGCGGCCAGCACGACCATCGCGAGGCCCATTATTACGAACGCCACGGTGACCGCATTTTCAGACGACGCTACCGAAAATAGAGAAGGCAAAAGTCCTGCAGGGCCAAAATCTTTTGCGGCAATCATTCCGTTATCGGAGAAGAAAGCGTGGCGCACTGGCCACAGGGTAAGTAGTTGCGCAAGCGAGGCAATGGCGTAGCCGACGCGAAGGGCTGAGTACTGACGACTGTCCACTGGCGAAAACCAAAAATCGGTCAGTTGCCGCATGCCACGGGCCCCCTCGTCACTACCGATTTTTTTGAAAGCACGCCGTTGGCGCGAATCTCGTCCAGCGTGCGAAGACGATACGAAATAAAATCGACCCACAATGTTTTGTGACTGAGGCCCATCGAACCTTGAACGGCCCGACACAACCGAGTGGTATAGGTGATCCAAAATTTCTCGGGTTCGTCGGCTGCAGGGTGGAGGCGATAAAAGAAACTAGAGAGTACTAAGCGCGGCGAGTAATCGCCAAGCCCGGGCACGATTGGCCCCACCTTGGTCTCGTGTTGCTTCTCATCGACTACGAACGCCGTCACTTCGAATTTCTCGTCGGAGGGTTTGGAATCAAACATATCCCAGGATTGGAGTTGGCCCGTAAGCGTGAGGTAGTTATCGAAGGGCGCCATCACGACGTCGCGCAGCACGTTACCGTCAGGGAAATTAGCCGCCGCGATCGCCAGCACGTGGTAGCAGAAAAAAAGGGCCGCCAAATTTTTTATCGCCGCAACCATCGCGTCCTTTTTTTTAACAGAAGTGGTGTCGGATCGATACTTTGAGGGAAATTTTTCCCGTTTCTTTCAGCGCGGCGCGCTATCGCAACGCGGAGATCCAAAACTGGAAAGGCTTTCCAGACTTGCGGATCGAGAGGATTCAAAAATAATTTTTCTAAACTCAGTATGTGGCACGCCTACTGCTTGTAATAGCGCAATTGCCACACTCATTCTTCTCAGGGGGAAAACAATGTTGAAACTTACGGCATCTCGGATCTCGCTTAGCAGCTTTGCTGCTTTGCTGATCTCGTCGGCCACGTGGGCGGACATCAGCGCAGAAACGAACAGCGATAACAGTCTATCTCCGTCGCAGGCTCTCGAAGCCTTAGACGCAGGCGGCGGACGTCCCGGCGGCGGACATCCTGGCGGCGGTCATCCCGGTGGTGGTCATCCCGGTGGTGGACATCCTGGTGGCGGACATCCCGGTGGCGGACATCCTGGTGGCGGACATCCTGGTGGCGGACATCCTGGTGGCGGACATCCTGTCGTGATCACTCACCCCGGACACACAATCCCGCACACGCACCCAAGCCATTTGGGAAATCCCCATACGGTAAACAACATCAACCATGCGAAGCAGCACATCGGATCTATTCATCATAGTCCTGGTGTGATGACGCACATGCACGGTAAGAACCAGTGGTTTGGTAATAAGTATGGCGGAGCGTTGCAGGTAAAATATAATTCCTGCAAGCCCTACTATAACAACAACCAATACAAGTTCTATTACAGTGGATGGTTCAATCATGGATTCTGCGGTGGATTTTATTACCCCGTACGTCCTTGGTGGGGAATCAACGAGTACTTCTACTATCCTACGATCTACTGGCTCTATGTGGACATCGGTAACGACGATATCCCTTACTACCAGACGGTCTATGGTAACGAGTACAATTCGTGCCCTGTGAAGGCGTTTGAATATGCCCGCGTTTATTTCCCAACGGATAACTTGCGTGACCTTGGTATCGAGATGAGTGCATTGCGGCCAGCGCTTCAATGTAACTTCCGCTCAGCCATGTTAACAATGACCGAATCTCTGCAAGCGCAGATATCGGACATGCTGGCAGCAAGCTTTACGTTTGGAGAATACTCGGTGGTCGTAAACCATTATGAGAACTTGCAGAATCAAGGAGTCGTTCTCGAAGGGTTTGTCGATCAGGGCGATCTTCACGTAGCCTTTAAAGGCATCCTCGATCTCGTCAACCCAGACAACACTCTGGTCTTCCTGCCTAAAGGCCAAGACCCGACAGCGGCTGAGTTGAACTTGCTCGACGATATGAACGACAAGATTCGTAGTTTGGGTGGAAACCCAGACCAAGTGAATCTTGAACCTGAGAATGTAAATCCGTAATTTAGAGTAAATTATTTAAGGGGCCGGGCAATGCTCGGCCCCTTTTTTTTGCTTTTTTGGTACTGTCCTTCCCATGGATTTTTCTCGCACCACAGGTTCTCAGATACTTGCCCTCCTCGAGCTTCTGTTATCGTCACTGTTATGGGGATTTGGATTTGTTGCCACAAGATGGGCGTTAGAGGGCTATGGCCCCCTCTGGATGCAATCACTTCGTTTTTTTCTCGTTTTCCTAATCGCGCTACCCTTCTTATTGATGGCCAAAACAGGTCGTAAGGGAAGCCGTCGATCGCAATTTTACCTGGCGGCCACGCCCGGTCTGTTTCTGGGCGCCACTTTAATTTTTCAAACTTACGGGCTGAAATATACTACGGTCACTAAGAGCTCTTTTATCACGACGCTCTATGTGGTCTTTGTTCCCCTTTTTGAAGCCACCTTTCGCAGACAGAAGATCCAAGGCTGGCACCTCGTTTTTGTTCTCCTAGCACTAGTGGGAACCGCATTAATGTCGGAACTTCAAGGCGGAGATTGGAACGTCGGCGATTTGTTAACTCTAGCTTGCTCCCTTTGCGCAGCCATTCAGATCATAAGCCTTGGCGTTCTGGCCAACCGAATGGAGTCTTCATTTCAGTTTAATGTTTATCAAAGCCTATGGGCGGGGCTGATTCCCCTTTGTCTGGCGCTCGGAGTGGAGCCGATTCATTGGTTTCCGATAAAGCCACTGGCGGCACTGGGAATTGGTTTCCTTGCGATCGGCTCCTCGCTGATTGGTTTTATGATTCAGATTCGCGCGCAAAAGGTGATTCCACCGTCCGTGGTCAGCGTCTTTTTTCTTCTTGAATCGCCCTTCGCCGCCTTCTTTGCCTTCCTGTTTTTTGGTGAGCATTTAAGTCTGCATCAATGGGGCGGGGCATTTCTAATTTTTGTTTCCGCCCTGGGCACTGCCCTTCTTAGCCATTCGCGAAAGGCTTGCTGAAGGTTCACCCGCGCACCGCAAGTACCGAATCTGTCGATCATTGAAGCAATAAAAACTCAAAAAAATCATTAAGTATCTGTAATGTTGGGGCATTTTTCGATTAGTACATTACTCAAATTAGGCTGTCTAACAACTAGGTAGGGTAACTTCTTGAAGTGACCGATAAATTAACTACGGCCTTCTTTTTCTGCCTACTTTTTTGACGACCATGTTTCGCAGCAGGGCGTTTTGCGTTCAGAATCTTGGCATAGACGTTGGAGTAGTAAAGAGAACCATCATATATGAGTAGAACGTTAACGAAAACAACTGGTCACGCCTTCTTATTGCTGTTTGTGCTTTTGTCCTCGTGCACGGTGAAACAGCAAATGGCCCCACCCGCTGCCCCCGTCGCTCGCGATGCGGTCGCCGTCTTTAGTTCTCATTCTCCCCTAACCGGTCGAGTGGGCGATCCCATCACCCTTTCGGGAAGTAACCTATTGACGGTGAAGTCGGTGAAGTTCGGAAAGGCGGCCGCTTCTGAGTTTGCCCCGGTATCGCTTAAACGAACCCTTAGCGATAATTGGCGCGATGCTACGCGAAGTCGCGGGAAAAACACCCCGGACTTAAATTCCAAAGTTTCAAATTTGGATCAATGGGTGGCGACAGTTCCGGCGGGAGCTGCCACAGGGCCAATAACCGTTGTTACTCACTCAGGCACGCTTTCCAGCTCCGTCTTTTTTATTGTCGATCCCAGCGTTGCACCCGCCCCTGTGGTGACTGGGATACTGCCCCAGGCGGGTGGCTTTGGAGACATTATTGAAATCACCGGAACGGATTTTGGTTCCGCATCGGCCGTGAAATTTAACGGAGTATCGGCAACATTTGTTGTAAATAGCGTTACCAGCATCACCGCCATGGTTCCGTTAAATTCGGTTTCAGGAAGTATTTCCGTCACTACGCCGAGTGGTACGGGAACTAGCGCAGGACTTTTTACGGTGATTCCACCGCCTGTCATTGCGTTCTTCAACCCGACAACGGGACCTGTGGGAATAGGAACTCCGGTTACCATAACCGGAACGAATCTAATTAACGCCACGGCAGTGCAGTTTAACGGCGTCTCCGCGCCGATAACGTCAAATACGGCGCTGCAGATCGTAACTTCGGTTCCTCAGTTAGCCACTTCAGGAGTGATCACGGTAACTACTCTGGGAGGCACCGCCACAAGCAGTACGAGTTTTGCCGTTATTGGTCCCCCCGCGATCAGTGGGCTTAGCGTTGCCTCAGGTCCCGTGGGAGTTCCTGTCACGATTTCGGGAACCAATTTATCCAATGCCGTAGTGAAGTTTAATGGAGTGGTGGCGGGGATTAGCTCAAATACTCCCACCAAGGTTGTAACTGCAGTTCCCGGATTGGCGACCACAGGATCGATTACAGTTACGACAATAGCAGGTACGGCAACGAGTCCACAAACTTTTACCGTTATTGGATCGCCAACGATCAGCGGGCTTAGCGTGGTCACCGGTCCCGTGGGAACTGCGATGACGATTACGGGAACCAATTTGAGTAATGCTTCGGCAGTGAAGTTTAA
>JAYVQZ010000372.1:0-5220 GCA_043776735.1 Deltaproteobacteria bacterium
CCCTTTATCGAACTGCCGAGGATCGGTGAGTTTGGCTTTCATCCATCCGTAGTTGTTGTGCGGAACGCTGTGGAGCAGACCAAAATCAAACTTATTGAGCGGCTTACTGGCCACCTCGGTAAGTTCGGGACCGATTCCCGCGGTTTTCTCCATGCCCTTGATTTCATGACAGCCAAAACAGCCGTAACGCATGACCGCGTTTTTGCCTAACTGGGTGGTCACTTCATGAGGCTTGAGATCGCTGACAAACTTTTCGACTTTTTCTTTGGTGACCGGAGCTAGCTTCGGATCGCGTTCCAAGTAAAGTTTGAGCACCTGTTTTTGGACTTCCAAATCGGCCTGAGGAACTGCCTGCGCCTCAAAATCTGCATTCTTATGACTCATCAGGAAAGCGGCAATGTCTGCCGCCTCTGTCGGACTCAATCGAAGGCTAGGCATGACAGTCTGCTCATAATAGTGCTTGGGGTTTTTAATCCACTGCATGAGCCAATCTTTACTGACTTTGCTTCCCACGGTGCTCAGATCAGGAGCCTGTCCAAAACGGCCGTGTTTGCGAGGGAAGTCATCGATCTGATGGCAACCTAAACAGCCTACCGATCCGAAGAGTTCCTTGCCCCGTTCAATACTGCCTAAATTGCCGTGGCTTCCGGGCGAATATTCTTCCGACTCACCGACTACGTAATCGGTAATTGCCTGCATCTCAGCCTCTTGAAAGGCTTTAAACTCTTCTGTGTTTATGTTGGACTGGTTGAAAACCGCAGGCATCCGGGTGTGTTCGTTAAAGCCGCGGGGATTTTTGATCCATTTGTAAATCCAATCGCGACTCACTTTGCCCTTGATGTTCTTAAGCGAAGGAGCCGGCTTGCGAATATGCTGCCAGCCTTCAATCTTATGGCAACCGTAGCAACCAGCCGCCTTAATTAGCTGAACGCTCGCATTAAGTTTTTCTGCTTTGGGCACATATTCAGTGCCGCGATGACAGACTCGGCATTTGCCTTCGGCATACTGAAGCGGCACCATTTTCTCGATAACGTGATGCATCTCCTGCCAATGGTGCTTTTTCTTCCACTCTTTTTCCTGCTCTTCGTTTTGCGGAGTGTGAGCAGTACGCGTGAAATGGGTCGCCTGCCCTCGTCCTTCGTGGCAAACCGTGCAGCCAACCTGATCAATGGGGTGAGGTGACTTGGCCCCAAGCATGACGTCCAAGCGAGGATGCGTGCGAAAAGGCTGTGGCTGGTCTTCGAAACCAACTTTATCAATCGCCATGTGGCAGGTAGTACAACGATCCACCTTTTGGACCTGGGCAAAAAAGACGTCATCGCGGATTGTGGGAAGTACGATCTGCTGCAGCCGTAAGATAGGATTGGCCATATCCACCATGGGCGCGCTTCTTAATAGCTTTTCATAGTTCAGATCAGCGGCCTTACGCGCGGTCTGTAAAATATCCAACTTCGAGGTAAGGATTTTTACCTGTTTCTCAGCCTCTTTCTTAACCGCCAAGAGCGTCTCGATCTCTTTTTCCTTATCAGACTGGGTCTGAGCCGCACCGTTTGCCGTATTTTGAAGATCACTTACCTTCGCCCAGAGTTTATCTAGCCGTTCCTTCTCGGCTTTCTCCTTAGGACTCGTAACCGGATGCCCTTCGGCAGCGTAGTGTCCCCAGTTCGCTTCGTATTCATACTTACGAACGTCAAAAACTGCTTTCTCCTCTTGGTACTTGGTAAGAGTGTTTTTTGCCCGAGTGATGATAGTCACCAGCTCCTTGCGAAGCCGCTCGAGATCTTTGTCATGGCTCTTAATGGTCTTGTCCGCTCCAGCTACCTTGGCCTGCTCTTGGGAAAGTTTTGCAGCGTCCAGCCCAGCCTTGGCCTCATCGATCCATGCCTGATATCTCTTGTCCTGTAGTTTGAAAAACTCAAGCTGATAACCCTTCCAGTCACGGCCGAAATCGTCGAGAACCATCCAAATTGTGAAAACAAGCATTACGACGCTAGCAATCGCGAACGCTTTAATCAGGCTATTGGGCTTGTAAAAACGATCTTCGTTTGGGTTGTTGGCCATAGTTCACTCAAATATTAAAGAAGGCTTCCGGGATCGCCACGATGTATTTCAGGTTGATTGTCCAGCGTAGCGCCATCTTGATCGGCAGTGATGCCATGCTCAAAAGTAGGAAAACCAAAATATAAAACCGTGGCTTGCCCATATTCTTTGCCATATCGGACATGAGTTTCTTCTCAAGGACCCACGTTCCAGCGACAAAATAGAAGATGATTGATAAAAATCCGAAGAACTCCCGAATCAATGGATTGTCAGGAAGTTTCCCCCCATTTAAGCCCCATTCACGAAAAATATATTCTGAAAGGTTCACGTTGTTGAGCACTTGGAGCTTATGCAGATCCCAGACTTCATAGGGACCAAAAAAGTTCCAGTTTGGGCCTCGCAAGAAGGTGCCAAAAACGATGAGTACTGCCCAGAGGATCAGAAACCCAAAGAGAAAAGTCGTGACCGCAAACTTACGCTCTTTAAAAGTGTAGTAGCCATTTCCTTTGGGATTGATGTCGATGTAGGGAATTAAAATAAGACCCACTAGAATCAGAGTGGGAAAGACCACACCGGCTAACCAGGGATCGTAATAAACAAGCATCTCCTGCAAACCCAGGAAGTACCAAGGCGCTTTTGACGGGTTTGGAGTCTCCACAGGATTGGCCGGTTCTTCAAGAGGAGCTTTAAGGAGAATGGACCAAATGAGAAGGCCCGACCAGACAAGAATCGAACAGATGAATTCACTAAAGACAAGATCGGGCCAGGTAAAGACGAGTTCTTTGGCCTCTTTTTTATTCTCGACGTCTTTTCCTTCTTCTATCAACTTGTCGTTGATGACCCCTTTATGGATTGGCAGCCAAGTGAAAAACACCAGAAGAAAGAGCATGCCCACGATAGGCACATTGTCTGGCTTGGTCACGATGTCTCGGAAAGTGACATTGAGCATGCTTAAACCAATGAACAACGCCATTCCCCCAAGCATCAAATAGAGAGTGCTCTTCTTGGCGAACCATTCTCGCCACTTAAAAAGGAGCAAGAAGAAGACCGCGCAAGCAGCAGAGAAAAGCAACCCCGGCGAACTGACCGAGTTGATGGAGGACGTGATGAAATTACCTAGCGTTGCCATAGATTCCTATAGGGGGCCGGAGATTCCCCCGTCCTTTCTGACTCGCCAAAAGTGGGCTGCCATAAGAAAGCTGGCCACAATGGGAATAAAAATACAATGGAGCACGTAGAACCGAAGCAGCGTTGCCTCGCCCACAAGCCTTCCGGCTAGTAGAGCAAAACGGGCGTCGCTTCCGGCATGAACCACGTCAAAACCCATCAACATGTTGATGAGTGAAGCTCCAGGTCCTTCGCTTCCCAAAAATGGAGTAGCGCGGCCCATGTTGGATCCCACGGTGATGGCCCAAATCGCTAGCTGGTCCCAGGGCAACAGGTAGCCAGTGAAACTGAGCAATAACGTTAGCACCAATAAAATAACGCCGATGCCCCAGTTAAACTCTCTTGGTGGCTTATAGGAGCCGGTCAAAAAAACGCGGAACATATGGAGCCAGACACTGATCACCATGGCATGAGCCCCCCAACGGTGAACTTCGCGCATGATTCCAATGGGCACATGCTCGCGAAGCGCAATAATGTCGGCGTACGCAAAATCGGCAGTGGGGCGATAGTAGAACATCAGTAGGATGCCGGTGATCGTCTCCACCATGAAAAGGAAGAAGGTGATTCCGCCCATGCACCAGGTAAAACTCATGCGGACGCCCGACTTTTTCATTCGGATCGGGTGTAGATGCAAAAATACGTTCATAAGAACGATGAGCACCCGATTTTTCGGCGTAGTGGGAGGGCCATGCCGGAAAAAAGACTTCCACGCTTGGGATTCCCGAATCGAGCTAAAAATTCCGCCTTTGGCCATTTCCTCTTCCTTCTCTTACTTTCAACTGGGCCGTTGCCCGCTAGTTAGGCGAGTTCCAAAAACGACAAGGGGTCGTTCCATTGCCCTTTTTCAAACTGAAACTTCTGGGTCTTATCGACAAAAACCTGGCCGTCTTCCGCGGTTTGAACCCGGAACCGCTCTAACGGTCGGGGCGCTGGGCCTTCAAAGTTGATACCGGTGGAGTAATAGCCGCTGCCATGACAAGGGCATTTGAATTTGCTCTCAGCCGCAAGCCAGTTGGGTGTGCAGCCAAGGTGGGTACACACTGTAGAGAGAACGAAGATGCCCCGCTCGTTACGCACGATCCAGACGCCATATTTTTTCTTGAAACGCTCATCAACCTTATTGACGTCATACTCGGCTGGAAAACCGGCCTTGAATTGTTGCGGTGGTTCAAAAGTGATGTTGGGGAAGAAAAGCCGGCCCGTGGCGGTAAGTCCAGCCCCCATCGCCGCGATAAAGCCGGCCCAGCCAACGGCAAGCCAGCTGATGAAGGTTCTTCGGGACATTGCCTCCGGGACTTCAGGAAAAGGTGCTTTAGGCATTTTCGGTTTCTCTTTTAAGGTCCGTTGAAAGTTTTATAGTCACTTTGGGGACCCTCTATTGGGCGTTTTTTGAGCGCTCAAGAAGAGGATACCAATCGTCATCACATTCAAAAATTTTGCTGATGTTATCGTAATTTAAAGGGGGTGTGTCAACTGAACGGTAACAATTCCTCCATAAGAACTGGTCGTTGCGACAGGAATCAGGAGAAGAGGCTCAATGGCCGGTCCTTCATATTAATTTCAAAGCCGGGGTTCGTAGGATACCTTCCTCCGATGTCCCTGTTAGCCCCTTCCTTTTTGGACGATTGCTTAAGACGAAAGGTCATCTTTTTCACGGGCAAAGGCGGAGTGGGCAAATCTAGTCTGGCTTGGGCCACAGCCTTGGCCTGTCAACACGCCGGGGCCAAGGTGACTCTGGCTAGCTGGTCCCCGTTTTCGGAGGTCGATCCGCCCCCGTGGCTAGCCCAAGAGGGAATTACCTGGGCAAAGCTCGATACCATGGGCTGTTTTAGAGAGTACGTCTTAAAGCACTTCAAACTTGAGCCCCTCTTTCATCTAGTTTTCGACAATCGCATTTTTCGATCGTTCGTTCTTGCCGCGCCTGGGTTGGCTGAAACCATAGTGGCAGGGAAAATTTGGGATCTGATTGATTCAAAAGAGCAAGACCTCGTGCTCGTGGATCTGCCCGCCAGC
>JAYVQZ010000373.1:0-5206 GCA_043776735.1 Deltaproteobacteria bacterium
GCGGTGATATATTTCGTGGCTGGCTCGTTTGCGAACACCCTGAATGCAAACGGCAGATAACCTACGAACGCAAGGAGAAGACGTTGAAATCCACCGGCGAAGCTAAGGTGTACCACCTTTATCGTTGTTCCAATTCTAGGAAAACCCACAGCAAGCACACCTATGTTTCAGAGGAAAAAATCTGGGAACAGTTCGAACCGGCGGTTGAGGCGCTTTCGATTTCACAAGAGTTTGCGCAGGACGTCGCTGACGCCTTAAATGAAACCCACGAGAAACAGAAGGCCGCCATCCGAAAGCAAATGGGGGGGTTCAAGCTTGAGCTTCAGCGGCTCGAAACTCGTGAGGACCAAATTTATGAGGATTACAGTTCCGGCCTGTTTGATAAAGAGGGGTATCAGCGGCAATTTGCCCGCGTTCGCGAGGAGCGCAGTCATTACACTTCGGAAATCGAGCGGCTCACCCTCACCATTAGCGATGAAGCAATGGTCTCGGTCAAAAAAGTGTTCGAACTGGCTATCGATGCAAAATCATTATGGAAGTCGATGGAACGACCTGAACGCCTTGAGTATCTAAAAAACGTATGTTCGAACCAGACTTTGGATGGCCTAACCGTTCGGTATCAATTGAAAAGTCCGTTTGCTCGGTTGGCGTCTTGGAAGGGAAATGAAGAATGGCGGAGAGAGAGAGATTCGAACTCTCGAGACCCTTTCGAGTCTGCACGCTTTCCAGGCGTGTTCCTTCAACCACTCGGACATCTCTCCATCACTAAAAGGAAACCCAAGGGTGATAGCACTCAGCAAAGGAAACGTCTACCTGAGTCCACAGGCGGTTTAAACCTACCCCCTTTTAACCTAGTTGACGGGTCTACTTTTAATCAAGTGGCTGAGAGGTGTTTCTCAATCAGCGGCCCAATCTTGGTGGGATAAAAGGGTTTTAGCAGATAGTCGCTGACCCCGAGTTTTAATGCCCGATCCCGGTCTTTTTCCTCGCCGTTTGAGGTAAGCATGATGATGGGAAGTTTTTCTAGGCCAGGGGTTCGCTTTAAGAACGCCACCAGCTCCAGTCCATTCATGGGGTGCATAAAGAGATCCGTGATGACGAGCTGAAACTTGTCTTCCAATAATAATTTGATCGCTTCCAGGCCATGGGTGGCCTCACGAATGTCACACTGATGGACGGTCTCCAGATAAAGGCGTACCAGCCTACGAATATCGGAGTCATCATCCACGACTAATACTTTGGGATTCATGGGGCTCCTTTTTTGCTAAGGGGTCTACGGCGGCAGTGGCATCAAAAAGGTGGCGTAGGTCCAGCACGGCGTATGCTTTCCCGTCTACTTTGATCACCTTTGCCACGGGCGCGCTAGCGCTCCCGTTCCACTCCGACAGCTCAAATGATTTTTCTTCGGGGGAAAACTCCACAACGTCGATGACGTCGTCGACAATAAGACCAAGTGGTTTTCCTCCGTACCCTACTACTAGTATTCGGGTGCGAACTTCATAGTGGGGACTTTTCGCGCCAAAACGCTTCCTTAGATCCACCACCGGGACCATTCTGCCTCTTAAGTTTATTGTTCCTTCCAGATCTGAAGTAACGCCCGGGATGGGATCGATTCCCACCATACGAATGATCTCTTGAAGGTTGGGTATGGGAAGGGCGCAGTGAAAAGGTTCCACCAAAAAAAGAAGTAAGTGCCGTTCGCCGCCAATCATGCTGCCGCCTTAAGAGGGTTTTTTAGGGCATGCGCCATCGTACTCAAGGTGAGAAGCTGATCCACCGCGCCCAGCGCCAGAGCCTCTTTAGGCATTCCAAAGATTACACAGGACGCCTCGTCTTGGGCCATCGTTTGCCCGCCCGCCTGTTTCAACCTCAAGAGGCCTTCTGCGCCGTCTCGACCCATGCCCGTGAGGACAATGCCAAGTGAAGTGCGAGGGTGATTTTTTGCGATAGATTGAAAAAGCACGTCGGCCGACGGGCGGCACTCATGAACGGGTGGCGTGTCGAGCAGTCCAAACTTCAGGTCTCCATCCAAAACCAAGTGATGAGTTCCGGGGGCTACATAGACTCGACCTGGTTCGAGGGTCTCGTGCCTTTTCGCTTCTTGCACTGGAACTTGGCAGGACTCCCCTAACCACTCTACAAATCCTGAGATAAATTCATGGGCCATGTGTTGGACAAGTACCACCCCGTAGGGCACCGATGGGGGCATTTCAGAAAGTAGCTTAGCAATAGCCGTAGGCCCACCGGTAGAGGCTCCAATGGCGACAATGCGGGGGACGCTGGTAAGAACGGAAGAAAGGCTACCCACTCCGGCATTGGTTGAGGCACCCATTTTGCGAATCACTACCACATTGGACAACACCCGGAGTTTTTTTCTCAACATGTCAGCAATGGTCTGCTGTCGTCCCTCAAACACCGACTTTGGCTTAAGCATGACATCCAGGGCGCCTGCCGAAAGGGACTTAAACGGCACCCGCTTACTGCGATATACGGCGGTGGAGGTGAAGATGAGAATTGGGGTGGGAGTCTGCCGCATGATAGCTTCGGTGGCATGAAATCCATCCGTATTAGGCATCTCGACATCCATCACGATGATGTCGGGTTTCAAACGGGCGGCTAGTTCAATACTCTGGGCGCCATCACGAGCCTCCCCAACGATCTGAAAGCCAAACTCTGGAGTGAGTACTGTCGTTAGCCAGGTTCGGACTGTGGCCGAATCATCGGTAACTAAGACTCGAATCAGTTTCTCAGACATAAGTATTTACCCTTTGCCAATAGACGGTTAGCCCAACAATCCTTCAATAGTGGAAATAAGATTGTTCTGATCGAAGGAACCTTTGACGATATAGGCATTGGCGCCTGCTTGGAGGCCTCTTAGTTTTTCTTCTGGCTTAGACAACGAGCTGACCAAGACAACTGGCGTATTTCTTAGTTTTTCGTCATTCTTGATACTTGAGACTAACGTGTAGCCATCCATTTCCGGCATTTGAATGTCACTCACCACAAGATCCACATTGCTGGTTTGAGCTTTGGCAAAGCCCTCTTTACCATTCTTTGCCGTTATCACTTCGTAGCCAGCAGTTTCCAAAAGGGTTCGAAATAGTTCGCGGCTAGTGTGTGTGTCATCGACTACCAATAGTTTGTGCCTCTTTAGGGGCGCCAATGAGGCAGGAGTTGGGGGAGTCCAAGATCCACCCTCCAACTTTAGGGCATGACTAATTAAACTGGTGCTGTCGATAACTAATGCCACGGAACCGTCCGGGCGAATGGTCACTCCTGACATATGGGGTATTGATTTAAAGTGGCTGTTAGGCTCTTTAAGAACGATGGAATGCTCTTCCAAAGCGGCGTCGATAAAAAAACCAAACACCTCGCGTCGTCCCCGGACAAAGCCCTGTAAAAATAGGACCGTGCGTTTTTGACCTTTAGGTCGGTTATCGGGCGCTCCAAACAGCCGGGCTAAAGACTCTAAAGGGATGTTTGTGTTTCTACGATTAATTGTGGGCTTTCCGTCGATTGGCTGAAAGGCATCCTCGGCAATTTCAGCAATTTCCACCACAGAGTCAGTGGTGAAATAAACATCGTGCCCCCCCGAAGTGACTAGTACGGCTTGAATGACGGCAAGACTCAAAGGGAGGTAGATTTGAAATGTGGTGCCTTTGCCGAGCACGCTCTCAATAGAAATCTCTCCTTTCAGGCCTTCAATGTTTTTCTTTACCACGTCCATGCCCACGCCTCGTCCGGAAAGTTCGGTGACCGTATCCTTGGTAGAAAAACCAGGTAGAAAAATTAAGGGAAAGGCGTCTTCGGGTGACATCTCTGACTCGCGCTTGGGCAGCGCAATCCCCATCGCTTTTGCTTTTTCGATCACTCTATTGGTGTCAATTCCACGTCCGTCGTCTGCAATAGTGATAAGAATTTGGCTGCCTCGCTGATCGGCCGAAAGCGTGATCGTCCCTCGGCCTGGTTTTCCCGCGATGGTTCGTTCATTAGCAAATTCAATTCCATGATCCACAGCATTTCGCAGCAAATGGATCAGAGGATCGCTCATTTGCTCTAACACACGTTTGTCTAATTCAGTATTTCCCCCCTTAATTTCTAGACCAACCTGTTTTTTTCCATCCCTAGTCAAATCGCGCACCAGTCTCGGAGCGCTGTCGAAAAGCAGCGAAATGGGCACCATGCGAATTCGTAGAACTTCATTCTGGAGCGCATAAACCGTGGTTGCCGAACGCTCGGAATGAGAAACAAATTCAACAGAGCATTGCGCCAGGTCCTGATCAAAGGATTTGAGGGTGGCATGCCATTCGGGGGAAACCGAATTCATTCGAGAGGAGATCTCTGGAGAGCTGGCCGCATCGACCGAAAACTGGTCCATGATTTCCACCCAGCGCCAATGAAGCCTTTGAAACCTTGTGTAAACGCGGGAGAGGTCTTTAATCAGCGTCTCGCGGGCGTTCTTATCTAGGGTAAGCTCGCTGGCAAGATTGACCATGCGATCTAACTTTTCGAGCCTGACTCGTATAGATTCTCGCGCGGGTGAATTGTCTACTATTGGAGACTGCCCATTATTTGGGGGGGCCAACAGGCTTGCCGACGGCGGTGGCGGAACGCCATGACCTGCATTTACGGAACCATCAGCGGCTAATGCGGTTAGTTCACTTACCAATTGAGGTGAGGCTTTTACCGTAGAATTGCCGTCTTTTGCTGCCTGAAAAAGGCTCTTTAGCTCATCACAAGCCCGTAATAGGCAATCAATCAAGTTGGCCGACACCACCATTTTTCCGGAACGCAGGCGATCTAACACGGTTTCGATTCTGTGGCTGAGTTCAGAAACAGCGGGCAGTCCAAAAGTGGTTCCCGTCCCCTTTAGGCTGTGGGCGCGACGGAATAATCCGTGGACGAGTTCACTATCCTGCGGTTCCTTGTCGAGGCGGAGGATATCTTTGGAAAACTCATCAAACTCATCCAGGTGTTCAACAATGTATTGTTCGAGTAAATGAGCCATCTCCCGTGAGAATTCGTCGTCGACACTGCCTACTACTTTTAGCTCTACTGGAGCGGCTAGGGTTTTGGGTTGCGTTGGGTCAGAGATTACCGTTTGAAATAGGGGAAACTCCTCAGGGGTGAGCTCTTTTTCAGAGGGAAGAATGTAGAGGACTAAAAAAGACAGCGCCGTGTCTGAAGAGGCATATCCAGGAACCAA
>JAYVQZ010000374.1:0-5204 GCA_043776735.1 Deltaproteobacteria bacterium
CACAACAAGGAGCCTTTAGCGCTTCCCAAGAATGCGATAGTTGTTTTTCTTCCCAGAGTTTACCCTGGCCGTGACCGAGAACTCGAAACCCCAGTGGGCATCTTGCCCCGCGGCTATGCGTTAGTGGCCACTCTCAACAGCTTTCTCAGTGAAAAATGGTTTGCCACCGCACCCTATCCATTTCTGGCAATTTTTGGCTGTGCGTTTGTGGGAGGCCTACTGGCCTTTTTTCTGCCCCCGGTCGCCTTCTGGGCTTCCTTTCTTCTGGTTGCGGTTTGGATCTGTGCTGGGGGGATTTGGGCTTTCTCGGAAAAAAATATAGAAACCCCATGGGCTTGGAGTGCTCTTGCCTTTGTGGCGGTTGCCTATCCACTTTTCCGAAAGCGGAGGGCCAATGGCATCGAGCGGAGGGCCATGTTGAAAGAGGCTCTCAACGGAGTTTTGCCAGCAGCTCGGGTGAATTCGATTTTAAGTGGTCAGGCCAGGTTTCAACCGGAGCCATCGGGCAATGTGGTTTCAATTCTCTTTATCGATATTGCGGGATTTGCCGCCGCCGCAGAACTACTAACCCCCGATCGCACGTTCAATGCTTTGCGACAGACGATGCGATGGATGACTGCCACTATTCACAGCTACGGTGGTGTGGTCGCCAATTTAACGGGCGAAGGACTACTTGCATTTTTTGGTTACCCTTGCGATGGAAGCAAACCAATAAACCAGCATGCGGACCAAGCGCTATCCTGTGCGATTGCGATTCAAAAGGAGAGTTTAAGGCTCAGTGTTGAGGCCAGGAGTCACAACGAACCGGTATTCCCGCTGCGTATTGGAATTAATACAGGCGCCGCCTACATCGGAGATCTGGCGGCACGGGATCGAATGGATCTGACACTCATTGGTGGAGCGGTTAGCCATGCCAAACAGCTGGAGGTGTCCTCTGATCCGTACTGCATTCTTATTGGAGCAACCACGCGCGATATGCTCGTAAAGCTCGATTCAACAGAGCTCACTCTCAAACGGCGATATGTTTCTGTAAAACATAGCAGTGAATTGATTGAAGCCTATGAATGCGATCCCGTTCAAGACCAGCCCGAGCTACGTAATCAAGCTATTTCTGCACACCGGGATTTTATTAAAGTCGCGCGTAAAGAGATGCGCTGGAGTTTGCCGCACGGATTTTCAGTTGCTGTTAGTGGAAACCAAGGTTCTGGGTTTCTTTCCAATTTTTCCGAAAGTGGGATGGCGGTAAAATTTGACCGTTTTCTAGGTGTTGGCGTTACGATGAATCTGAATCTCGATGTCCCCGAAGGGCAACTACGCGAACGGCTTACTCAGCAGGGATTGCTGCCATTAGTGGCTGAGGTACGCTGGGGAAGGGCGTTAGGAGGGGGGCAATACCTATTGGGATTACAGGTCCGAAACCTAAGCCGAGAGCAGCGCGAGCTTCTTCTGTCTGAATTGCGGGGCGCCTTTATCGATGCCATGCCCAATGCGGTGGCCGCATGAGAACCAAAGTCTTTCGTCGGATTCCCTTTATCTTTCTGTTCGTTGCCGGCTGTGCGGAAAAGCCGGTGTGGATATCTTCCGAGGGAACGGTGTCCTTAGAACGAGATGAGATCCGCGAACTACACGAGGCGTTTAAAACCACGAGCGAAAAGACCATCACATTGGAAAAGAGAAAACAGGAAGTTGAATGTGACGGGACGGCGTGCCCTTTAGCGGTGGAAGCCAAAGCGAAGTATCGGAAAAAGGACAACTCGGTCACCGAGAAGACTGTCGAAGCGAAACTTGCTTTTGGTCGCGAGGATGCACAAAAGATTTTGGAACTTTTAGAAAAGGCGCGTTACGAGCGTAAGGAAATGATTCTTTCTGGCCGGCACGGTAGTGTGCGCTGCGACAAAGCAGAATGCAAAATCAACTTCGACCTCTCCCACGAATTGCGCGGTTATTCGCGAGAAGCACTCCCTTAGGTTTTATCTCAATATCGCCTCCTATTTGACCCGTAAAAATCCCCACCTAATTTAAATAGTCGCCAATTGAGCCCTGCCAACGGTGTCACGGACCGATGGGGTTAATCGTATGTATTTGGAAAGCTACTGAACAACAACATTCACTAGAGGGGCAGCTCCGGTTATTGCGGGGCTGCCTCCCCCCTTAAGGAGGTAGTCATGGCCCATTCCTTAAACCACCGTGCAACGAGGTCTCCCCGACTTCCCGTTTTTCATCGTCAGATAAGGCATAGCAAGCTCAAGCCGCTGCACCGGCTATGCAATCTTTGTGAACGCGAATTTATTGCCCAAACGCAGTTCGATCGGTTCTGTACGCCGTGTCGGCATGGCAGTGATCTCCTACACTACGCGGACTGGATGCCCGAGTGGGGCGATCATCGCGCGTAACGAGTTAGGTGTGTGACAACGGATCGAGTTCGCTAACCGATTTTGAGACATAGATATCTTGAGACGGGAAGGCGAACTCGATCTTCTCTTGATGAAAGCCTTCCAGAATAGACATTAAAATTCTTTCATTGCTGTCTATATTCTTATCGGGTGCCGAAATAAGGTACCAAAAAATCAGCTCGTAATTGATTGAGAAGTCGCCCAGCTTAACCAGGTTAACTCGTTCAAAGCGCATGTCTTTCTCTCTCTCCACGGCGATGCGTGCGATTTCGCCGATTTTTTTTAATCTAGCCGGAGGCGTATTGTATTTCACGGCAAGGGGCACAACACTGCGGCGCTCCTTGATTCGTCTTAAATTTTTAACTCGGCTTTGCAATAAATTCTGGTTGGGGAAAATAATCTGTTCGCCATTAACGCTTCGCAGTCGCGTCGATTTGACTCCTATGGATTCAATCGTGCCTTGAAAGTTATCTACTTGAATGGTGTCGCCGATAACGAAGGGCTTATCTAACACGATCAGGATTGAGGCAAACATGTCTCCTAAAATTGCCTGCAATGCCAAGGTTACTGCAATGCCACTCACTCCTAGTCCGGCAACTAGCGGAGTGATGTTAACTCCTAGACTATCTAAAACCCAGATCATCAAAGTTGCAAAGAGCACCATTCTGGCGGCGACCGATATGGCCTTTAGAGTGGTGCGGCGTGCCCCATCTTCCGCTAGCGATTTTCTCAGGTACTCTTCCGTAGCGAAATCAACGAGTAGTGAACCCCATTTCCAAAACTGAATAAAAAGCACAAGTAGGGCGATGCGATCGATTCGATGCCTTGCCAGATCGGAAATGTCTAGATGCCATCCTGAAAAATAGAGGCCGGCCAGGAGGAGAAAAGACGAGCGGGTTGATCGGATCAAAGCTAAGACCGCCTGGACCCCTGTCATAGACGTTAGCCGGCCGTCGGAGAAGACTCGCTCGGCAAGAAACCATCTTAGGAATCGGAGCCCCGCGAAATAGACAAAAATAGAGCCAAAAAAGAGAATCCAACTAAGAACACTATTTCGAAAATAGATCTGATTGAATAGTTCCGCGGTCACTGATTCCTCTTTGGCAGCCTGCGGCAATTGCCGCAAAGGTGAAATATCGCACGGCTGGGGGAGTTTGGGGAGGCTTCATTGTACAGGCAGCTCACCCGCGGTTCATTCATGGCATGAAAAAAAAGGGTCGAGTAAGATAACTGCATATGTCGCTTTACCTCTCAAAAATCCAGGCCGCTCGGTTTGCTTTTGGCGGCATGGCCCTCTTTTTTCTTGTGCTCACGATGGCGATGAGGCGGCCGGGGGCGACCTGGGATGAAAACTTCACTGGATCCTATTTCACCTCTCTTGCCCAATATGGTTTTGGAAAGGAACTGTTGGTCCATCAGTCTGTCGCTATGGGTCCCCTCTATATTCTCACGCTAAAGGCTCTGACATTGGGAAGCACTCTCGCCCTCTACGATTACCGGTGGTTCAGCCTGTTTTTTTTCTTGCTAACATTAGCTGTTTTAGAAAAATGGATCCGCAAGGAGCGTCCTGGTCAGAAGGGGGCGTGTGTTCTTTTCATGGGGGTCCCTGCTTTCACCTTGATGGCCGGATTTGCCATGAGCGACCTTTTGGCTAACCTACTTTTTTTGTCGAGTTTATTAATTTTAAAAGTAAGCCAAGAAAGCCGTGAGCGAACGCCTACCCTAACTTTGGCATTTTTGGCGGGAACTGTTTTAGGTTTGGCCATCTCTGGCAGACAACTTTATTTACCGGGGTTGGTAGCTCCAGTTATTCTGGTTTATTACCGGCGGGATTTTTTGATCCCCGCTATTCTTTTCGCCGTTCCCGCGGTGCTGCTTCCTTTACCAATTTTTTTAAGTTGGAAAGGACTTCTGGCGCCTAGTCATGTGGTGCTGAAAAGATCAATTTTTTATCTCCCTTACTCGTTTATGGCCTTTGCAGAGAGCGGTCTGGTTTTGTCTTTGTTCTGCCCGTCGATCTTTGTCCGGATTCGTCGGTCCGTTGTTCCCTTCACACTCATCGCCTTGATTCTGACCGCGCTGCTACCGTGGTGGCTTCCGCGCTTTGGAATGTATGTGCCCTTAGGTTGGGTGGTAAGGCCGCTGGCCCCGTCGTTGTACTACTATTTTGTAAAAATTAGTCTATTCCTCTGTTTGTTGCTGGCCATGGGAATGGCGGCGTTTATTCTGGAAAAAACTCGTCTAGCAGAGACGGCCTGGGAAAAATCCTTGTGGTGCATTACTACTCTTTTAATCTTGGCGCCTGGATTTGTGACTTTTAACTATTCGATTCGTTATCTGATAGCACCGTCGATTTTGCTGTGCCTACTATGTTTAGATGACGTGTTAGCCGCACGGTTTACAATTGGTCGCTGGGCGCTAGGGGCGATCACCGCGGTGCTGGTGCTTGCCAAATTTACTCGTGTCATTGGTCTTTAGTATTATCTTTTTCGAATTACTTAACTGAACCAATCAGTTTGAATTTAACGTTGGCGAAATAGGCAAGGGTTCCGTAGGTCAAAAGATGGCAGCAGTGGCTTAAGCCTCTCACCAAATAGAGAAGTGTTTTTTCTCCCCACTGGTAGTCGGTGATGAGCCTCATGACGTCCTCTTTAAGATGGCTGGGATCGGTTTGAAGACTGGGTAGGACAACCTTCCCTTGGGCTATTTGACCCCAGTAATTGGCGTTGTGTTCTAGGCAATAGAGCGCAATAAAAATGGCCACAAATCGAAAATAGTTCCAGCTCCAGAACTTTGGTAACTCTGTGAAGT